>JAQUAE010000349.1 GCA_028687395.1 Anaerolineales bacterium
CGCGCTGCTTGATTTTCTCACCTTCTTCCGGTATGCGAATGTGCTCAAAACTCTTCATTACTTATCCCTTGGCGTTGCATCATGTCTGCAGACTGCGCTGAATTATAGCAAAATGGGGGGAAATTCCAAGGTGCGCGGGGGTTTTGCTTGCCCCTCTCTGGCATGAACAGCGCTAGAGCGTGCCATGCTATAATACGCCCGCTGGAAATCGACGTTCACAGCGAACACCACTACCAGGGGTGATATCTATCTCCAGTGCGCCGCGATGGTTGCCAGCGCTCACCCCACCATCAGGAGACACAATGGCTTTGCAGAAATTTTCCCCACGCGTGCTGACCACCGGCCAGAACAACTGGCACTCGCTGCACCCCGATGAGGTGCTGCAGGCGTTGGAAACCGTTCCGGACCGCGGCTTGACTGCACAGGAAGCCGCGCGCCGCTTACAAGAATTTGGCCCCAACGCCTTGCGCGAAGTCCCACCCATCACCTTCTGGCACATGCTGTGGGAACAATTCAACAACTTCGTGGTCATCATGTTGCTGGTGGCTGCGGTAATCTCGGCTTTCCTGAGCGATTGGGTGGAATCCGCGGCCATCATGGCCATCGTCCTGCTGAACACCACCCTGGGAGTGTTCCAGGAGCGCCGCGCCGAGCAGGCCCTGGCTGCGCTGCGTAAACTGGCTGCCCCTGAGGCGCACGTGATTCGCGATGGCTCGCGCCAGTCGATTCCCTCCACACAACTCGTCCCGGGGGACCTGGTGCTCCTCGAAGCGGGCAACTTCGTCCCCGCGGACGTGCGCCTGCTGGAGGCGGTCAACCTGCGCGTGGAAGAGGCCGCCCTCACCGGCGAATCTGTCCCGGTGCAGAAGGAGGCTGGTATTCGCCTGGAAGCAGATGTTCCCCTCGGAGACCGTAAGAATACGGCTTTCATGGGCACGGTGGTCAACTATGGGCGCGGCAAGGGTGTGGTGGTCGCCACCGGTATGTACACCCAGATCGGCTTGATTGCCGAGATGCTGCAGTCCGTGCAACAAGAGCCCACACCATTGCAGGTGCGCCTGAACCAGCTCGGCAAGACGCTGGGTTGGGCGGCGCTGGCCATCTGCGCCCTGGTATTTGCTGTGGGCTGGATGCGCGGCTACGATCCCTTGGAAATGTTCATGATTGCCGTGGGATTAGCGATTGCCGCTGTCCCCGAAGGCCTGCCAGCGGTAGTCACCATCAGCCTGGCTTTGGGCATGCGCGAGATGATCAAGCGCCACGCCCTGATCCGCCGCTTGTCATCGGTGGAGACGCTGGGCTCCGCCACGGTGATCTGTTCGGATAAAACCGGCACCCTGACCCAGAACGAGATGACTGTCACCCGCCTGTGGGTGGACGGCAAATTCGTGGATGTTTCCGGCGCTGGCTATTCCCCGGAGGGCGAGTTCTACTCCACAGGCGCCCCGGTCGACTTGCAGGAATATCAGGCCGTGATGACCACCTTGTGGGTGGCTACTCTGAACAATGACGCCAGCCTGGAAGTCTCCGGAGCCAGCGAAGCCCACCGCACCTACCGCATGGTGGGAGACCCCACCGAAGGCGCGATGATCGTAGCTGCCATGAAGACCGGCGCCGATATCCAACAGCTCAACCGGGCTTACCCGCGCCTCAAGGAAATCCCCTTCGACTCGGAACGTAAGCGCATGTTGACCATCCACGCCCTGGAGGCGCCCGAGTCGGCGGACATCTCTCCCTTCGACGACGATCATCAGCTCCCCGAGGGATACATCGTCCTGGTGAAGGGCGCTCCGGACGTGGTGTTGGACCTGTGCAGCCGCTACCAACGTATGGACGATTATAGCGCCCCGATGGATGAAAACCAGCGTATGCGCATCCTCAAAGCAAACGACCTGATGACCCAGGACGCCCTGCGCGTGCTGGGCATGGCCTACCGCGTCCTGCCAGAACTGCCGGAGGAACCCATCGCCGAAGTCCTCGAGCAGGATCTGACCTTCGTTGGCCTGGTGGGGATGATCGACCCGCCGCGGCCGGAGGTCCTCCCCGCGCTGGGCAAAGCCCGCCAGGCTGGCATCCGCACGGTGATGATCACCGGCGATTATCCCAACACCGCCCGCGCCATCGCCGAATCGATTGGCCTGCTCGAGCCGGGTCACCAGGTGCTCACCGGTCCGGAAATGAACGACATGGACGACGAGGTGTTGCAGCGCCAGATTGCCTATACCGACGTGTTTGCCCGGGTTTCCCCCGAGCACAAGCTGCGCATTGTCGAAGCGCTGCGCGCTAACGACGAGGTGGTGGCCATGACCGGCGATGGCGTCAACGACGCTCCGGCCATCAAGCGCGCCGACATCGGCGTCGCCATGGGCATCACCGGGACGGATGTGGCCAAGGAGAGCGCCGATATGGTGCTCACCGACGACAACTATGCCAGCATCGTCTCGGCGGTCGAGCAGGGGCGCATTATCTACGCCAACATTCGCAAGTTCGTCTTCTTCTTGCTCTCCTCCAACGTGGCTGAGATCATGATTATCTTCCTGGCCACGCTGGCCGGCTTGCCGACGCCGCTGACGGTCATCCAGCTCTTGTGGCTCAATCTGCTGACGGATGGCGCCCCTGCCCTGGCGTTGGCGATGGAGAAAGGCGATCCCGACGTTATGATGCGCCTGCCGCGGCCTAAGAACGAGCCCATCATCAACAAGACTATGCAGATTGGCATCCTGGTGCAGACGATCACCCAATCCGGCGGGGTTTTGCTGGCTTTCGGATTGGGTCTGCTCTGGCACTTGAAGCAGGGCGACATCCTGCCGCCGGGTACAAATCCCATCCTCTTCCTGCTCCAGTACGATTGGCGCAACCTGGATGTCCAGACCGCCGAGACCATGGCTTTCGCGACCCTCTCCCTGTGCGAGCTCTTCCGCGCCTATACCGTCCGCTCGGAGCGCCAATCCATCTTCAAGCAAGG
>JAQUAE010000023.1 GCA_028687395.1 Anaerolineales bacterium
CAAGAAGTGGTTGGTGCCTTCTTCCGTGTGATGTCGATCATCAAAGCCGCCCCGGATATTCGCGACCTCTATCAACTTAAAAGCCTTACTTCGAAAAATTGAAGGGCAAGCGTAAAGATGAACGCTCAATACGGTTGAGTTGTAATGATTACCACACGCCGACCGGCCCGGGTTGCGCCACCTGGAGAGGTCATCGCCAGTGAATTGGAAGCACGCGGCTGGACGCAGCGGGATCTCGCAGCCATCATGGGCCGGCCCTACCAGGCGATCAACGAAATCGTCAATGGCTCAAAGCAAATTACGCCGGATACGGCCCGCGAACTTGCGAAGGCTTTTAACACATCCATGGATTTGTGGATGAACCTGGAAGCCAATTACCGGCTGTTTATGGCCGAACAAGAGGATAAAGAAAGGGAAATTGAGAGGCGCAGCCGGATTTACACACTGGCGCCTGTCGCCGAATTGATCAAGCGCGGTTGGATTCGTGGTTCCAAGAATATCGACGAGTTGGAAAACGAGGTATGTGCGTTCCTGGAAATCAAGTCGCCCTTCGACATTCCTCAGGCATACGCCAGCTACCGTATCTCAGAAAATCGCGGCCCGGAGGAAGCGGCGAAAGTGGCTTGGGTAAAACGCGTGGAGCAATTGGCCAGACAACAGCCGGTGGCAGGGTATGACATGGAGCGCTTGCAGGAGAGTATTACGCAGCTAACGGATCTGGCGCAGTTTGAGGAAGGTGTGGCGAAGGTGCCGGACGCCTTGCGGAATTTGGGCGTGCGTTTCCTGATTGTTCCTCATCTGCCGCATACTTATCTGGATGGCGCTGCGCTTTTTGTTGGCCAAAATCCTGTCGTTGCGATCACTCTGCGCTATGATCGAATCGATTGGTTCTGGTTCACGATCCTGCACGAACTGGCACACATTCTCCGGGGACATACCACCCATCTCGATTCGTTATTCGGGCGGGAGGGTGAAAACGGGACCGAGGAAAACCCTGCTGCAGAAACGGAGGCAAACGGGCTGGCTCGCCAGTGGCTGCTCGATGCAACCGCATTGGAGGATTTTATAGCCCGCGTGCAGCCGTATTTTTCAAAAGCCGAAATCGAGTCCTTTGCTGCAGCCCAGAGACGTCACCCGGGAATCATTTTGGGGCAGCTTCAGCATCGAGAGGTCGTGGGCTATAAGCACCTGAGATCTATGCTGTCCAAAGTCAAACCTTATCTGGAGAGCTGGGTTGATGTGTCGGTTCCTCAATAGAAGAGCCGGGTCTTTAGCAGTGTTTAAATACAGGAATGAGACTACGTAAGAATCACCATTGCAGATACTCGGCTCTCACGATACGAGATGTTACTAATGCCAGAACTAACATTTAACTGGACAAACTTGCATCCACTCAATGGTTCTCAACAAGCAGCCTTTGAAGGACTTTGCTGCCAGCTAGCTGCTTACGAGGTGCCTGCTGGCTCATCTTTTATACGGAAAGGTTCGCCGGATGCCGGCGTTGAGTGCTTTGCGATTTTACCTAACGGAGCAGAAAGGGGATGGCAGGCGAAGTTCTTTGACTCTATGGGGCAAAGCCAATGGGCTCAACTTGACAACTCGGTAAAAACGGCGATTAATAAACATCCGCGCCTGGAACATTACACAATTTGCCTTCCCTTCGACCGTCCTGATCCACGGGTAGAACAGCAAAAATCATTTCTGGATAAATGGAATGAACATATTACGAAATGGCAAGGCTGGGCAATAGAAATAGGTATGCATGTAGATATCGATTACTGGGGGAACCACGAAATTCTCGAGCGCCTGAGTCGCGAAGAGCATCGAGGTCGATTTTATTTCTGGTTCGGTAGGGATCGTTTCGGCAATCAATGGTTTCAGACGCGTCTCAATGAGGCCCTCAAAGCAGCTGGCCCACGGTATACCCCAGAAATTCATGTCGATCTCCCCATATCTCATCTCTTTGACGCACTTGGGAGAACAAGCCACTTTCTCACACGCGTAAAAACCTATTACAGGAACATTAATGAGGCTCTCTCGCGGATACGAATTGATAAATGGGAGAAGGAAGCCGAGAGTGAGTTTATCGCCTTTCAATCCTATACTCAAGAGCTCCTAGATCTTATCCTGACTACTCCCCTGGTGCCGTCTGCAATCATTCCTTGGGATAAAATCCATGGCCTGGCCAGCAAAGCCCTGGGCGCAGCAAGAACTGTGTTGGAGGTTGTCGAGAAAAGCGCAGAAGAAATCAGAAAGGCCACGTCACCCGGAAAAACTACTGCCTCGATCCATTCTGAGGAACAAGATCTGCGAAATGTTCAATATTACATCGATAACATCATCTCAGGGATAGCGGATCTGGAAGATTATTCTGAAAGTGAGGAAGCTCAGGTATCAAATCTGGCACAAGCATTGCTTGTAGGAGAAGCCGGTGTTGGGAAAACCCACCTTTTGTGTGATATTGCCGTCAGGCGGCTTGGCGCAGGGCTGCCGACCATCCTGCTCATGGGCCAACAGTTCACGACAAACGAAGACCCGTGGACGCAAATTCGTCGCCTGTTACAACTCGCACCTGATACAACCATCGATGAGTTTCTTGGTGCATTAGAAGCAGCAGCGCAAGCTAAACAAGCGAAGGCCGTTATCCTCATTGATGCATTGAATGAGGGTTCTGGAAGATTCATCTGGGAACCCCACTTAGCATCATTTCTGCACTCTGTTTCCCGCCATTGCTGGGTAAGCGTGGCCATCAGTGTCCGATCATCGTATGAGAAGGTTGTTATTCCTGAAGGCGTGGAGGCCGATTTGGTTCGCGTAGAACACCACGGATTTACCGAACACGAATACCAAGCCACACACATCTTCTTTGACTTTTATGGTATCGAATATGCATCTACGCCATACCTTGTTCCAGAAATCCAGAATCCGCTGTTTCTGAAAATCCTTTGTCAAGGTTTACGAGATTCAGGCCTACGGAAGTTCCCACGTGGGTTGCAAGGGATAACCTCCATCTTTAAACTCTTTGTTGACGCGATCAACAACAAGCTGTCTGACGAATCATACTTGGATTTCAATCCTCGACGCCGCATCGTTTGGGAAGCGATCGATCTGGTTGCAGCTAAGATGGCTGCGAAGAAACAGGTGTACGTTTCTATCGAAGAAGCAGAGGATGCAATCAACCAATTACTCCCCAGGCAAGGGTTTGAAAAGTCGTTGTATCGAAGTATGGTTTCAGAAGGGATTTTGTCTGAAGATGTCGTATGGAAAAACGACGAGATGACGGACGTTGTTCGATTTGCGTACGAAAAGTTCTCTGACCACCTGATTGCCAAACACCTTTTAGACGCGCATTTAGATAATCAATCTCCTGAACAGTCATTCGCTGTTGGTCAACCACTCAGTGCGCTCGTTGCACGGGACAGTTGGTTGCGGGCTGGATTAATTGAAGCGATGTGTGTTCAAATACCAGAGCGGACTGGCAAGGAGCTGCCAGGGATCGCCCCGGAGATTGCAGATGACCACCGGGTTCTGCATGGTTTTTTTGAAAGTATAGTGTGGCGTACTACGTCTGCGTTTAGCGAACGGACAAGATACTTCTTGAACAAGTACTCGAGCACAAACCAAATGTACGCAGATGCAGGGTTCAACGCCCTTCTGACCGTCACGATTGTTCCGGACCATCCATACAACGCAGACTTTCTGCATAGAAATCTGATGCGTCGCGAAATGGCAGAGAGGGATGCATGGTGGTCGATATTCTTGCACCGGCATGTCGGCGGGGAAGGTGCAGTTGACCGGATTGTCGACTGGGCCTGGTCGCCAGAGACAAGGGCTTATGCTGACGATGAATCTATTCGGCTGTGCGGAACAACCCTTGCTTGGTTTCTTATCACTTCAAATCGTTTCCTCCGGGACAAAGCAACTAAGGCTCTGGTTAATTTGTTTACTAACAGGTTGTCGATATTAAGGCAAGTTATTCAGAGCTTCTTAGATGTGAATGACCTATACGTCCTTGAACGCTTGTTCGCCGTTGCCTACGGATGTGCTCTCAGAAGCACAGACATGGAGGGAATAAGGGAGCTGGCAACGGCTGTCTACGAATGGGTATTTCAGCAAGGTACACCCCCAACACACATGCTTCTTCGTGACTACGCTCGTGGTGTCATTGAGTATGCCCTAGCAACAGATATCGGGCTCGATATTGATGTGGATAAAATCAAGCCGCCGTATGGAAGCGATTGGCCGGAAATTCCATCTGAAGAGGAGGTTGAAAAGTTCAAAATTCCTGGTGGAAGTTATGATGGGGATGGCGAAAAATGGTGGGCTCAAAATATAATATTCCACTCGGTTATGGGCGGTGATTTTGCCCACTATGTCATTGAACCGAATGTTGGAGGATCTCACTGGCTCTCTTTGCGGTTGGAAGAGCCTCAGTGGAAGTCAACCGAGGAAAAAAGGTACGAGTTCATTGAATCGCTTTCCGTTGAGGAACGACATGCGTGGGAGAAATTCATGGAGTCTTATCGGCAGTACGAGTTCGACATATTTAAAATCCTCCACAATCTACCAGATGATACCCTTGAGCTACTCATAGAGCAAGGCGGCGACAGTGATGAGACTTCCGCTACCGAGCTCTCCCTTGAGCCAGAACCGGTAACGGTTGAACAACAAGAAGAACTTAGTGCTTTAGAGCAGCAGGTCCACAAATTAATACAAAAATTCAGGATGAAACTCGATGTGGAAAAGCGCGAATTCTTTGATACGGAGATATTTCCGCAGATGGAGACACCTTCTTCTCCAACAGTACCGAGGTTTGACATGGCGCTGGCTCAGCGCTGGATTGTCAAACGAGTGTTTGAGCTTGGTTGGACAACTGAGCTTTTTGGGGTATTTGATCGATATTATATTGGGTACCACGGTAGAGATGCACATAAGGCTGAACGCATCGGTAAAAAATATCAATGGCTTGCCTTACACGAGTTCCTTGCGCGGCTAGCGGACAACTACCAATACCGCGACTATTATTTTAAGGGTAACCCCTCGTTTAATCGATATCAGGGAGCGTGGCAGCTTCATGTTCGCGATATTGACCCTTCGTGTGTTTTGAGAGCGACGGGGCGGGGTGACGGCTGGAAGCTGCATAATCCATGTTGGTGGTTCTCACCATACCGAAACAATTGGGACACTCCCGAAGACGATGTGGAATGGATGAAGAAAGCCAATGATCTACCTAACCCCAAAGATTTACTTCGGGTAACGAATCCCAAAGACAATACTCAGTGGCTATCCTTAAATGGCTTTTACAACTGGCAGCAGCCCACACCTCCAGAGATAAAACGCTACGACAGGATTACGCGCGAAGTATGGTATATATTGCGAAGCTATCTTGTCCGTAGGGGGGATCTTGATGAACTGTTTGCCTGGGCCAAAAAACAAAACTTTATGGGGCAGTGGATGCCAGAACCTAACGGGCGGTATGGTATATACCTGGGCGAGTTTTTCTGGTCACCCAGGTATGAGCATGAGAGCGTAGCCAATCTCGAGAACGATGTAGGTGATTACGATTGGCGAGGCGGAGGGGAAGGCAGCCGTGTTCCAAAACCCATCCTTGTGACGACGGAAAAATACGTCCATGAATCCAAGGGATTTGATTGTTCTATTGACAAAACCATTTCGATAGATTTGCCGACCAAGATGATTGTCGATAAAATGAATCTATGTTGGAACGGTGTAGAAGGCTGTTTTTTTGGTGAGAAAGGGCAACTAACTGCATTTGATCCGTCTGTGTGTGAGCCAGGGCCAAGCGTGCTGCTAATACGCGAGGATGCTTTCATATCGTTTTTGAAGCAGAACGATTTTGCTGTTCTATGGACATTACTTGGCGAGAAGGAACTAATCGGTGGAGGCGTAGGAGATCATATTTGGAAAGGGAGGTTAGAACTAAACGGGGCATATACAATTATCAAAGGGCAAATTGCTGGTGATATGAAAATGCATTTTCTAGATCCGAGTGAAGAGTGAGCTTTACATGTAATAGCTGAGACTTCATCTGACACACCTGGCTTATCAGACACTGAAATTGCTCGGTGTCCGATCTAACTGAAGTTCATTTCCTGAAGGAGAAAAAAGCGTTTCAAGCATCTTCTCCTTGGCCAGATGCTTCGTTTCCTGGAACGTCTGGTACGGCGTTCGCCCGAAGCAATACTTGCCGGTATGGGTCCGTTCGTGATTATACTGCCACACCCACTGATCCAGATCGATTTCGGTCAGCGAGGGATTACTCTTTTCTATTAAATCGGTTTACAAAATATTAATAATATGCTATAATGTAAACCGAGCTAACACGAAAGGAGGAAGCGATGACCATCGGTCAGCGTATCAAACAGGCTCGTAAGGCAAACAACATGAGCTTGCGGAATTTAGCGGAAAAAGCTGAGATCAGCGCGATGGCGATCTCAAAATACGAACGGGACATGGATACGCCCAGCTCAGGAGTTTTGCTGCGCCTGGCGCAGGCGCTGGGTGTCTCGATTGACTTCTTGCTCCGTCCTCAAACTTTATCGGTCCAGTTACAGGCGTATCGAAAACATGCCGCTTTGGGTGTGAAAGAGCAAGAGGCCATCCAGATGCGCATACAGGAATGGCTGGAACGATACCTGGAAGTCGAAAGCTTTTTCCCGGATGAAGGACATCCGGTTGCCCTACCCGCGCATTCAATACACTCAATAGAGCAGGTGGAAGGCGTTGCTTTAGAGCTGCGTGAAAACTGGAATCTTGGTCTCGATCCGATCGAGAACTTGACCCAACTGCTCGAAGATCAAGGGATCAAGGTAGGACTGGTCTCTGGGTTCGAGCATTTCGACGCCAGCACGTTTCTGGCAGACGGCGTTCGGGTAATCGTCTCGAAAGCTGAGCTGCCTGGCGACCGGCAGCGCTTCAACCTGGGGCATGAATTAGGACACCTGATCCTGGAGGTGGATAAGGAGCTCGATCTTGATGCTGTCTGCCACCGGTTTGTCGGGGCTTTTCTTGTCCCGGCGCAGGCGGTCCGCTTCGAGCTGGGTTCCAGGCGCACTACGCTGGACATGAATGAGCTGTATTTGCTCAAGCACAAGTATGGCTTGAGCATGCAAGCCTGGGTCTTCCGCGCAAGGGACTTAGGAATCATAACGGAGAACTCGGCAGCACGCCTTTTTCAACGTTTCCGCGCAAATGGCTGGCACCGGCATGAACCGGGAGAGGCAATACCCAGTGAAAAGCCTTTACGCATGGAGCGCTTGATCTACCGCGCCTTAGCCGAGGATTTGATATCACGCTCCAGAGCGCAAGAGCTGCTTGGCGAACCTTTACAACTGCATTGGGCAGTGGAGGCGTTGCAACAGGATGACGTCCCAGTCGGTTCTGGTCACTGACACCAATATTTGGATCGACCTCGAAAATGGCGGCATCCTGGTCGAGGTGTTCCGACTCCCCTATCAGTTTTTGATCCCGGATTTTGCGATTCCAGAGCTCATTCGACCACGATGGGAGACTCTAGAAGTATTGGGACTCAGAGCGCACGAACTGCCTGCCGAGCGGGTGGTTGAACTAGGCCAATTGCGTCAAGCCCATCGAAACCTTTCCATGATCGACCTGGCTGCATTGTTGCTAGCCAAGATGCTGGATGCAACACTCGTGACTGGGGATTGGCGGCTCAACGAGCTAGCCAACGCTAACGGTCTTGCAGTGCATGGCATTCTCTGGTTATTGGATGAAATGGTGCATTTCAAGGCTCTTACGCCAGGGCAAGCCGCCATAGCCCTCAGGCGAATGCTCGAAACAGGCGCAAGATTGCCAGCCGAGGAATGTAACAACCGATTATCAAGATGGTTACAGTGACCAAAGGAGGTGATGAAGATGAGCAAAGCCAAAGCTCCAACCTATAAGCCGGGCCAGAAAGCTCCTGTCTCCGGGCAGTACGGTGTCGTTGGCCCCAAGGGTGGTAAAACAGGGACTGAGGTAACGGTAACAAAAGGTGAGACGTTGCCGCCTACCCCGAAACCTGGCCAGGGCTTCGTGCTGGTAGATAAAACCAAGCACAAAAGTGACGATTAGTCACAAATGAAGGCGAAATCAAGCTGCCCTTGCGAATAAAAAGCGGGGTAGCGTCACAAATGAGCAAATTCATCGGGCGCACTCGTGAGCTGGAAGAGCTCAATCGCATCCTATCCCAACGCGGCGCGCAATTCATCCTGGTCTACGGCCGCCGGCAAGTAGGCAAGACCATCTTGCTCATGCATTAGGCGGAGCAATCTGGTCTGATGAGCTCTCGTACGCATGCGACCCAGACCCCTCCTTACCTTCCCGCCTCACAACATTCGCTTGACCCTGAAAGGTTTATGCATTAAAATCACCAGCGCAAAGAACACTCCCTGGGGATTGCCCTCGTAGCTCAGTGGATTAGAGCACTTGCTTGCGGAGCAAGGGGCCGCGCGTTCGAGTCGCGCCGGGGGCGCCAGTGTCAGGAGCGGGTCAGCCGCTCCTGTTTCGTTTCCTGAGCCGACGAAGTGACCGGGTAGGGCTGTGGACGAGAATCAACCCAACTCATACGACGTGATCATCATCGGCGCCGGGCCGGCTGGGGTCTCCACCGCCCTGCACCTGCTGCAGATCGACCCCGCCTGGGCTGGGCGGGTGCTGGTGCTGGAAAAGGCCACCCATCCCCGCCATAAGCTGTGCGGCGGCGGGCTGACGTACTTCGGCCTGCGCCTGCTGCAGGACCTGGGTTTTGCCCTGCCCTTGCCGCTTCCACACGCCGCCATCGAGGACGTCCACCTGGCTTACGCTGGCCGCATGGTGCACATGCCCGGGCGCCCGCGCGTGGCCATCTTCCACCGCCCCGAGCTGGATGCCTACCTGCTGGATCAAGCCCGCCAGCGCGGCGTGCAGGTGCACGAAAATGAGGCCGTCGAGCGCTTCGCCATCGACGCCCAGGGCGTGAGCGTGCAGACCTGGCGCGCCAGCTACCGGGCGAGCGCCCTGGTCGGCGCGGATGGGGCCAACGGGATCACGCGGCAGGCGCTGCGCAAGGGGGAGGCCGGGACGCGCGTCGCCCGCGTGCTGGAGAGCCTCTCCCCCGCCAGCGAAGACGCCCCGCCCTTCGCGCAGCGCACTGCCCTGTTCGACTTCACCCCCACCAGCCAGCGCCTGCAGGGCTACGCCTGGGAGTTTCCGTCCTTCGTCGCCGGCCAGGCGACCTTCAACCGCGGCGCCTACGATGCCCGCATCGCCCGCCGCAGGGCGCGCGCCAACCTGCGCGCCCTGCTGTCTGCTTTTTCCGCGGAGCGCCAGCCGGGCGCTGGGGTCCCGCTGCCTGCCGGCCATCCCATCCACTGGTTCAGCCCGCGGGGCACCTTCGCCCGCCCGCGCCTGCTGCTGGTGGGCGACGCCGCCGGGGTGGACCCGCTGTTCGGGGAGGGCATCGCCCCGGCGCTGGGTTATGGCCAGGTGGCGGCGCAGTCGATCCAGCGCGCCTTCCAACGCGGGGATTTTTCCTTCCGCGACCACACCTGGCGCCTGGCGCTCTCGCCGGTGGGGCGCTACCTCTTCGTCCGTTGGTGCGTCGCCTGGTGGGGTTACCGCTTGAGCGGGCAAGCCTGGTTCATGGACGCTGTCTGGACGCTCGGGCGCTGGTTGGCCTGCATCTGGCCGCAATCCCCCGCCCTGTACTGAGCAGCGTTCCCCGAGGCGCCAAACCTCCTGCCGGGATTGGGCTGCGATGGGGTATGATTGGGACGCGATTTCTTATTTATGTAGAGCAGGTGTTATGAGCCAGCGTGAAGATATCCAGATCCTGTTGACCAACGACGATGGCATTCAATCCCCCGGCTTGTGGATGGCGGCGCGCACGCTTTCGGAGATTGGCTTTGTCAACGTGGTCGCGCCGCGCGACCAGTTTTCGGGGGCCGGGCGCAGCCTGCCGAGCAATTCCGACGGGCTGATTCGCCCCCAGCCGATGCACGTCAACGGCAAGGATTGGACCGTGTACGCCGTGGGCGGCACGCCGGCGCAGGCCATCCAGCACGCCGTGTTGGAAATCCTGCCGCGCAAACCCGACCTGGTCGTTTCCGGGATCAATTACGGCGAGAACCTGGGCACCGCCATCACCATTTCGGGGACGGTCGGCGCGGCGCTGGAGGGCGCCGCGTTGGGCATCCCCTCCCTGGCGATCTCGCTGGAAACCGGGGTGGAGTACCACCTCTCCTACTCGCAGGACATCGATTTCTCCACGGCGGGCTACTTCGCCGCCTGCTTCGGACGGCTGCTGCTGCGCCAACCGATGCCCTTCGACGTGGACGTGCTCAAGGTGGACGTGCCCCGCGACGCCACTCCCGAGACGCCCTGGGAGGTGAGCCGCTTATCGCGCCGGCGTTATTATGAACCCGTCCAGCCCCAGCGCAGGAACTGGGATGAGCCAGGGCTGGTCGCTTATCGCTTGAGCCAGGACGCCGCCGAGCACGAGGCGGACACCGACGTGCACATCCTGGCTTTCAAGCGCCGGGTGGCCGTCACGCCGCTCAGCCTGGACATGACCTCCCGCCTGGACCTGAAAGAATTCTCCCGCTTCTTGCACGACCTGAGCTGAGACGGCGGCCTCCCTCTGTCACCGTCACTCAGGCTTCGCCGCGCAGCTCGCCTTCCAGTTGGGTGAAGTAGGCGACCATCAGGTGGTGGCGCTGGCGGGCCAGGTCGCGCCCGCTGGGGGTGAGCAGGCGCTCCTGGATGTGGCGCAGCTTGAACAGGTACTCGTGGTAGGCGCTGTGGGCTTCGCCAGGCAGGGGTTGCCCGGTGTGCAGGAAATGGTCGGAGACGGGAGCGTACAGCGGCTGGCCGTGTGCCTGGGCATAGCCGATGGCGCGCGCCACGCCGGTGGCGCCGATGGCGTCCAGCTTATCGGCGTCGAACACCACCCGGGCTTCCACCGTCTCGGGCGGCTGGCTGCGGTCGCGGAAGCGGTGGGCGCGGATGCAATGCAGCACTGCGGCGATGCGCGCCTCGGGCCAGCCCTCCTCCGCCAGCACCTGGCGGGCGAACTCCGCCGAGGCGTGGTGGTGGTTCTGGCGTTGCGCGGCGATCTGCTCGGCTTCCTCTTCCCTGGCCTGGCTGGGTGGAGCCGCGTCGTGTAGCAGCACGGCGCTGCGCACGATCTCCAGGTCGGCTGCTTCGGCGAGGGCCAGCCGCTCGGCCAGGCGGTAGACGCGCTCGACGTGGTCGAAGCCGTGCGTCGGGTCGGTAGCGGGGTACCACTGGCGAGCCTGCTCGAGGGTGGGCATAGCGTGGAATGGCTGGCAGCCGGGCTGCCTAGGCGGGAAGGCCCTGGTCGGGGGCGGACAAGACAGCGTAAAGCTCGTGCACCGGGTAGACCTTGCCCTTCTTGATCACCGTCTGCACCAGGTTGGCGCCGAAGCGGTAGCCAAGCTGGCGGTAGTCGTCCGCGTTCAAGATCAGCAGGTCGGCCTGCTTGCCAGGCTCGAGGGAGCCCACGCGCTCGGCGCGCTGGATGGCTGCCGCGGCGTTGATCGTGGCTGCGGCTATCGCCTGGGCGGGAGTCAGGCGCAGGTAGCGGCAGGCCAGGGCGATGGCGAACTGCATGTTGCCGCACCAGGCCGTGCCCGGGTTCAGGTCGGTGGCGATGGCCAGCAGGCCGCCGGCCTCCAGGATGTCCCTGGCGGGAGTGTAGGCGCACTCGGCCAACCCGAAGGGGGTGCATGGCAGGGCGACTGCCACGGTGTCGCTGGCCGCCAGCAGGCGAATGTCCTCCGCCGAGGTGGTCACCAGGTGGTCTGCCGAGGCGGCGCCCAGTTCAGCAGCCAGCCTGGCGCCGCCCAGGTTGGCAAACTCGTCGGCGTGTATCTTGAGCGGGAAGCCCAATCCCCGGGCGGTCTCCAGGATGCGCCGGGATTGTTCCAGGGTGAAGGCGCCCTGATCGCAAAACACGTCCA
>JAQUAE010000350.1 GCA_028687395.1 Anaerolineales bacterium
TGGGCGCGCCGTTCATTGCCCTGACCCAAATCACCGTTTACGCCGGCGCCATCATGGTGCTGTTCCTGTTCGTGATCATGCTCCTGGGCGCGGAGCAGATGGGGCACGCCTCACCCCTGCGCTGGCAGCGACCCCTGGCTCTTTTCCTGGGGGTGGTGTTGGCAGTCGAAGCGATTTACATCGTCCTGACCAACCGCGCCCTGCTCCCCACCGGTGCCCAGGCAGGTCCCACCTTTGGCAGTCCGGTGATGGTGGGGGAGGTGCTCTTCAACCAGTACCTGTTTCCTTTCGAGGTGATATCCATACTCTTGCTCGCCGCCATGATCGGTGCCATCGTCCTGTCGCGCGGCAAGTCATGAGAGCGTGGGTGGAGATTCTATCGATCAGCATTCATCCTGGAGAGAGCTTATGTTCCCTGTGACCTATTACCTGGGCTTATCCGCCATCCTGTTCACCCTCGGGGCGCTGGGGGTGCTCATCAAGCGCAACGCCATCGTCATCTTCATGTCCATCGAGTTGATGCTGAACGCGGCCAATCTGGCGTTCGTGGCTTTCGCTCGCGCTTACGGGGCGTTGAGCGGGCAGATTTTCGTCTTCTTCGTGATGGCGGTGGCTGCTGCTGAGGTCGCCGTCGGGCTGGCGTTGATCGTCACCATCTTTCACACCAAGCAGAACATCGATATCGACCAGATGAACATGATGAAAGGCTGAGAGGGAGCGGCTTATGTACCTGAGTGAAATCGCGACGGGCGGACCCCAGTACTTCGATCTTGCCCCCTGGGTGCTCTTCTTTCCCCTGCTTGGCTTGCTGGTCAACCTGATCGCCGGCGGCCGGCTGCCGGAGAAGGTCATTGGTGCGGTGGCGTCCACCGCTTCCGGGCTGGCTTTCGTGGTGGCGGTGTTGCAGGCCATCTCCTTGATTGGCCATCCGGAAGGCGCGGTTATCCCGCTGGCGGATTGGATCGCCATCGACGACTTGCGCCTGCGCTGGGCGCTGCAGGTGGACACGCTCTCGGTGACCATGATGCTGGTGGTGGCAGGTGTGGGCACGCTCATTCACATCTACGCCGTGGCGTATATGCACGAGGACGTGCGCATCAACGGCGATCCCAGGCGCTACCGCCGTTTCTTCGTCTTCTTCAACCTGTTCATCCTGGCGATGATGGTGCTGGTCAGCGCGGACAATTACCTGATGCTCTTCGTGGGTTGGGAAGGGGTTGGCCTGTGCTCGTACTTGTTGATCGGATTTTGGTA
This sequence comes from Anaerolineales bacterium, assembly GCA_028687395.1. GTDB lineage: Bacteria > Chloroflexota > Anaerolineae > Anaerolineales > UBA4823 > JAQUAE01. The sequence goes on from JAQUAE010000350.1 coordinate 1,255, forward strand.
CGACAAGGGCAAGGATGGCATCGGCAACGCCGTGGCCGGCAAGAAAGCCTTCATCGTCAACCGCATCGGCGATTTTGGCTTCCTGATCGCTGCCTTCGTGATGTTCAGCGCCTTCCGCACCTTCCAGTTCGAAGGGGTCTTTACCCAGGCGCCGGAGGTGGCCATGCAATTACCTGCGGCCATTGTGCTCATCACCTTCTTCATGCTGCTTGGGGTGGCGGGCAAATCGGCGCAGATTCCCCTCCACGTCTGGCTGCCGGACGCCATGGCCGGCCCCACGCCCGTCTCGGCTCTGATCCATGCCGCGACGATGGTGACGGCGGGCGTCTACCTGGTTGCACGCTCCCACCCGCTGTATGTCCTGGTGCCGTCGGCACAGACCGCCGTGGCGCTGGTGGGCGGCCTGACCGCCCTGCTGGCTGCCACCATAGCCGTGGCGCAGTTCGACATCAAGCGTGTGCTGGCCTATTCGACGATCAGCCAGTTGGGCTTCATGGTCTCGGCCGTGGGGATGGGGGCGTTCACCGCTGGCATGTTCCACCTGGTCACCCATGCCTTCTTCAAGGCGCTGCTCTTCCTCTCGGCCGGGTCGGTCATCCAGGGTGTGGAGCACGGGCTGCACCACGTGGAGCACGATCCCAGCTTGAAGAAAAAGCTCGGCCCGCACCCCCACGATTACGACCCACAGGACATGCGCAACATGGGCGGATTGCGCACGCGCATGAAGACCACCTTCTGGGTCTACCTGATCGGCGCCCTGGCGCTCGCCGGGATCGCCCCCCTGGCCGGCTTCTGGTCGAAGGACGAGATTCTGGCGGAAGCCAGCGTGCTCAAGCCGGGGGTGTACTGGTTGCTCACCGCGGCGGCGTTCTTCACCGCCTTCTACATAGGCCGCCAGGTCTTGATGGTTTTCTTTGGCAAGCCGCGCAGCGAACCGGCCGCCCACGCCAAGGAAAATCCCCCGTTGATGACCGTACCGCTTATCATCCTGGCGGGCTTATCGTTGCTGGGTGGGGCGCTCAACCTGCCCGGCATCCACACCTTCGGGCACTGGCTGGAGCACACCATCCGCATCGAGGCGGCAGTCAAGGAGATTTACGCTGCCGGGCGTCCTATCGGCGAGTTCAACCCGCTCGTTGCTGGCGTATCCACACTGCTAGCCCTGCTGGCGTTGTTCCTGGCCTGGTGGATTTACGGGCGGCGCGGGGAAACGCTGGCACCCCATCCCACAGCCCGGGCGGCGGACGACCCGCTGCGCCAGGCGCTCGGCCCGCTCTTCACCTTGCTGCACAACAAGTACTACGTGGATGAACTTTACGGGTATATCGTGGTGAAGCCCTACCAGGCGCTCTCCCGTTTCCTGGCCGAGGTGGTCGACTGGGCATTCTGGCACGACTGGTTCCACGATAGCGTTCTGGCCGGCGGCTACCGTTGGCTCACCCGCCTGCTGGCCGTGCGCATCGACCTGGGAATCATCGACGCCATCGCCAACGGCCTGGGCGAGGCGACGCGCCGGGCTTCACAGCTCCTGCGCCGCGTCCAAACCGGTTATGTGCGCAATTATGCTTTGTCGGTGTTCTTCGGCGTGGTGCTCATCCTGGGCTACCTGATCTTGCGCTGATGCTCCAGGCGTTGGACAGCTACCGCTGGGCGCAACCTGAAACTTGAAATTGAGGGAATGCCATGGACT
>JAQUAE010000351.1 GCA_028687395.1 Anaerolineales bacterium
CCGTTCCGAAGCTCAACTACGTGGTCTCGGTGCTGTCAGACCCGCTTGGCTGGGGTTGGAACTTGCTTGGCACCGCCCATCCCACCTGGTCGTTGGATGGTGCGGGTTTCAGCCCCATCCTGCAAGCTGGACTGCTGCTGGTTGGATTGTCCTGGTCGGCCAGCGTTGCACAACGGTTGGCGAGAACCAGCGAGCGGCCGGCATGGCGAGGGACGGTTCCCATCCTGGCGTTCTGCCTGATGGTCACGCTCGCCATGCTGTGGCTTTTGGTAGGGTAGCTGATGCGAAAGTATGAATGGATTGCCCGGATTATCGTGATTGGCCTGGCTGCTGCTGCCATCGCCGTGCCTGTCATCATGCGGCTGGAGCGTTCGCAAGGCATTGTGATCCATGCCCGCATGGCGGAGACCGGCGGGTGGAGTCCGGAAACTCTCACCGTCGAAGCCGGCCAGCCTTTGCGCTTGCGCCTGACCTCGGATGACGTGATGCACAGCTTCGCCATTGGGCAAAGCGACCAGCCGCCGGTGGACGTCATCCCGGGCGAGATAACCGAGGTGACCCTCAACTTCGACCTTCCCGGCAAATACACGTTTTACTGCACGCGCTGGTGCAGCGTGAACCACTGGCGCATGCGCGGGACGATCGAGGTGACCGGGCCGGAAGCCGCCGTAGAGCCTGTCAAACCGCCGCTGTATGTTACCCTGGGGCTGGACATCGACGCTAAAATACACGCCGAGGCCATCCCTGATCTGTTGCCCTCTGCGTCGCGCGGGGCAGAGCTCGGGATCGACGCGCCGATCGAGTATCGGGCGCGGGAGTATTACCTGGCTCACAGCCCGGAGGCGCTGTGGAAAACGCTGCGGGGGGAAGCAAGCCTCTCTCATCTTGATGACCAGGCGATCTGGGACCTGGTTGCCTTGACCTGGCAGGCGAATGCGACCCCCCAGGAATTGAGCGCAGGCCAGCGGCTTTACGCTACCAACTGCGCCGCCTGCCATGGCGAGAAAGGGGCTGGCGATGGCGTATTTGCCGGCGAACTCGATGCGCCCAAGAGCGGCGAGCACGCTGAAATGCCAGGCGGTGAAATGGCGGCGCGGCCAATGGATTTCACCACCCCTGACCACATGCTGGCTGCCAGCCCGGCGCGCCTGCAGGGCAAAATCCTGCGCGGCGGAATGGGCACAGGCATGCCTTACTGGGGTCCGATTTTCACAGCAGAACAGACCTGGGCGCTGGTAGCCTATTTGTGGACTTTTCAATTTGCACTGGAGGATGGACCGTGAGCCAAAACAAACCTAAAAAATATCCGAGTAAACGCAAAAGACACAACGCAAAGTGGATGCCGATCCTGCTTGCAGGTGGTGGGGTGCTGCTGGTTTTTCTGGCATTCTTCGCCCTACGTGACCAACCGTCGCCCAAGGCTGCCATAGAAGTGAGCGGCGCACCCAGCCTGAAGGTGGATCAGGAAAAGATAGACCTGGGTGACGTAAAATTAAACCAGCTCGCTCAGGTCACGTTCCAGCTCACCAACGTAGGCGATCAAACGCTGCGCTTCACTAAAGATCCCTATATCGAGGTCGTGGAGGGGTGTTGACCGCCTATCCCAGCCATCGGTACGATGGCATTGAAGCCGGGTGAGAGCACCACCATTTCGCTGCAATTCACGATGCACGCAGGCATGGATGGCAAGCACGATTTTCGCGTCCACCTGCCGAGCAACGATCCCGAACAACCCGATCGTGTATTGGTCGTGTTATCCAATTGGGCGCCTTGAGCGGGTCGGCTGGTCTTTGGATTGCCACCTCCCGGATGATCGAGAGCAGGATGAGGGCTGGCTGATTCCATGCGCAATAATGCCTATCTGCGAATGCGGTGGATGGCGCTCGGCTTGCCCCTGGTCACCCGCTATACTGGATAAGAGGTCGTCGAGCGGAGCCATCCGATGAGCGAGTCCACCCCCTTCCTGGTTCTGGAGCAACCCTGCCACGAAGCTATCGCCTGGTTTATCCAGCAGGTCAGCCAGGCGGGCTTGCAGGTGGTGCGCACCTTCGATATGCAGGAAGCCTGCCATGACCCGGCAGATTGTCCCTGCCCTCGCCACAGCGGTGAGCTATGCGATGGCCGCATCGTCGTGATGCTGGTGTACAGGGGGAGCGACCAACCGGTCAGCCTGGTGGCGCACAGTTACCAGGGCAGGACCTGGTTCGCGATGGTAGACACGCCACAGCAGCGCGCCGACCCTCGCCTGGAGAGGGCCATCCGGCAAGCGCTGCCCGTGTAACGCGCCCGCAGATGTGATGGGTGGCCTTCTCGCCGGCCTGGGGAGGGAGGGGTGGGGCTGGTGGGCGATGTTCCCCCAATAGCCAAGAGCGATGGGCAGGTCCGGCTGGGTATGTTGAGTCCGGCGGGGATTATACACACGTGCCCAAGCGCCTCGGACCTCTTCACGGTGGAGCGCCTTGCGATACGCCGAATTGCCTATAGGCGTGTGAGCAGAACGGCGCTAATTGCGACTAAAAAGGTCGTATATACTTTGGCATCCGATTTTTTGGAGGTATCCCAAGATATGAAGACCTTTAGTTTACCTGCGCTGATTTCGGTGGCGCTCGTCTTGTCCGCCTGCTCAACACAACTGTTGGTTCCCACAGCGACCCAGGAGGACATGGATATGCCCGGCGTTACTCAAATGGTCGCCGGAAATGCGGAGACAAGCGGCGCTTCCGGCGCCGCCACCGCCACTCCGGGGAGCATGGCGCCCACCGATCCCGAAGCAGCGCACATGATGGCGCCCATCGGGGGTGAGCACGTCGAGCAGGCAACTGAGCGCAAAGGCGGACAGCCGCTGGCTTACCGCGAGGTGAATGGGGTCAAGGTGTTCGAGCTGACCACCAAAACGGTGGCGTGGCCTATCCTGGATGGGGTCAGCGTAACTGCTTACAC
>JAQUAE010000352.1 GCA_028687395.1 Anaerolineales bacterium
GATATCCTTGCTGGTGGGCGGCATCGGCATCATGAACATCATGCTGGTCTCGGTGACCGAGCGCACGCGCGAGATCGGCTTGCGCAAAGCGCTCGGCGCCCGCAAGATCGACATCCTGGTGCAATTCCTGACCGAGTCTTCGGTCTTGAGCATGGTCGGCGGGTTGGTGGGCATCGCCCTGGGGTACGCCATTTCCTTTGCGGTGGGGCGCATTGCCGCGGCCAACAACGCCGATATCAACCCCGCTATCGGCATCGACACCATCCTGCTGGCCACCCTGTTCTCCACCGCGGTGGGGCTGTTCTTCGGGCTGTACCCCGCCAACCGGGCAGCCAACCTGGAACCCGTGGAAGCGCTGCGCTACGAATAACCCCCCATAGCTGGCAGGCGTTATGGAATGCCCTGGGCGACTCAGCCGTTAGCTAGCGGCTGGGGGCCTTCAATTTGCCGCGAGGGCTGCCTTCATGCGCTGCAGGGCTTCCACCAGCATTGCCCGCGGGCAACCGAAGTTCAGGCGGATGAAGCCCTCGCCGCCGCGCCCAAAGGTGGCGCCTTCGTTGAAAGCCACGCGGGCTTTCTCCAGGAAGAACTGGGCGGGTTTATCACCCAGTCCCGCTCCCCGGCAATCCAGCCAGGCCAGGTAAGTGCCCTGTGGGGAGGCCAGAGAGATTCCCGGCAGCTCACGGGCGACGAAATCGACCAGCAAATCGCGGTTGCTTTCCAGATAGACCAGCAACTCATCCAGCCAGGGCTGCCCGTGACGGTACGCGGCTTCGGCAGCCACCCAGCCCGCGGCGTTGATCCAGGGCACCAAGCCCCCGGTCGCCTGGCGGAAGCGATTTCGCAGACCTTCGTCCTGGATAATGGCAAAGGAGAATTGCAGACCTGCCAGGTTGAAGGTCTTGGAGGGGGCCATCAGGGTGATCGTGCGGCGTGCAATTTCGGGAGAGAGCGAAGCGATGGGAATGTGCGTCTGGCCGCGATAGAGCAGGTCACAATGCACCTCGTCGGAGCAGATGACCACGCCACGCTGCAGACAAATCTCAGCCATGCGCTCCAGCTCGTCTTTGCGGAAGACCCTGCCCACCGGATTGTGTGGGTTGCACAGGATGAACAGGCGCGTGTTCTCGGCGAAAGCCTCCCGGAACTGGCTCACGTCCATTTCATAGGCGCCGTCCTCGCCGCAGGTCAATTGCATCTCTTGGCGCTCGACGCCAGCGTTCAGCGGCGCCTGCAGGATCGGCGGGTAGAGCGGCGTTTGCACCAGCACCCCGCCCTGCGGCGCGGCGACGGCGTGACAGGCCAGCGTGAACCCGGTCACCACGCCGGGGAAGAAGACGATCTCCTCGCTGGATACCTGCCAGTGATAGCGCTCCGCCAAGCGCGCCGCGATCAACTCGGCCGCCTCACGCCCCTCGCCGGGCTCGTGGTGTATCGCACGCGGATAACCGAACACGCCGCGCTCGACGTACTTGCGCAGGGCATCCACCACCGGCGGCGGGGAGACGAAATCCATGTCTGCCACCCACATAGGCAGCACGTCCGGAGGGTAGGTGCGCCATTTGAAGCTGTCGGTATCCTGGCGCGCGGGGAGTTCATCGAAATTGAATGGCATGGTTTTCCTTTCCGGCGGCATGATGTTCACCCGCCCGGCTTCAGGAGGTCATCTCACCGATCCAGCGCAGGTAGCTCTCCAGCCCGGCGCTGACTGGCAGGGCGATGATCTCGGGCACCTCGTAGGGATGCAGGGACTTGACGAGGGGCAGCAGGCCCTGCTCGAAAACCCCCGCCTGGGTCTTCACCAGCATCAGCACCTCCTGCTCGTCATGCACCGCGTTCTCCCAAACATAAAGGGAATTGACGCCCGGCAGGATGTTCACGCAGGCAGCAAGCTTCGCCTCGAGCAGCGCCAGGGCGATGCGTTTGGCGACCTGCACCGAGGGCGCAGTGATCAAGACAATGATGGGCTCGAGTTGTTCTGATTCCATGGATAGAAGGGCAACTCAATAGAGGTTTTATTCGCAATCCTGATTGCGCTAATTATAAATACAGATGGTGCTGATTTGCCTGGAGGCGAGGAAATTCGGTTACAATCAGTCAGTCAGCCGCAGGGCGCCTGATCGAGGCGCCGGCGACCATCAGCCACCCATGCCCAACTGGAAGATTCTGCTCACAGACGGACTCCACGAAGACGGACAAGCTCTCCTGCGCGCCGCCGCGCAGGTGGAGGATTGCATGGGTATCGCTGCGCAGGAACTCCTCGACGTCATCGCCGCGTACGACGCGCTGATCGTGCGCAGCCGCACCAAGGTTGGCCCACCCGTGTTCGAAGCAGGGCGGCGCTTGAGGGTGATCGGGCGCGCCGGCGTAGGCGTGGACAACATCGACCTGGCCTCCGCTACCCAGCACGGTGTGAAGGTGGTCAACGCCCCGCTCTCCAGCGCCATCGCCGTCGCCGAGCTGACCCTGGGATTGATGTTCTCCCTGGCCCGAGCCATCCCCCGCGCCGACGCAGCCACGAAAACCGGCAAGTGGATCAAAGCCGAGCTAGAGGGCAGCGAGCTATCCGGCAAGGTGTTGGGGATCATCGGGATGGGCAGCATCGGCAGCGCGGTCGCTCAACGCGCCGCCGCGCTGGGCATGCGCGTCCTGGGTTACGACCCAGCTCTCTCGGCAGCCACCCTCCAGGAACGGGGCACCACACCCACCCCGCTGGAGGCGCTCTACGCCCAGGCCGATTTCATCAGCCTGCACGTGCCGCTCACCCCCGAGACGCACCACCTGATCACCGGCCAGAGCCTGGGGTATATGAAGCGCGGCGTGCGCCTGATTTGCACCGCCCGCGGCGGCCTGATCGACGAGACCGCCCTGCTCGGCGCCCTGGAAACGGGGCAGGTCGCTGGGGTAGCCCTGGACGTCTTTGCCCAGGAACC
>JAQUAE010000353.1 GCA_028687395.1 Anaerolineales bacterium
GTATAGTGCCAGCGTACAGATCGAGGGCTACACCCCCAATGGCGGGGGTGGAGGGGGCAGCGGAGGCCTGACGGATGGTAAGTTCAACGTGAGCCTCAGCTATGCCCAGATTCCGACCGGCACGCTCAAGATTACCCTTTCCAACCTGACCCTCATCGGCGACCCGATCACCTGGCAGGGTCAATGGTCCCCCACCACACCCCGCACCGATCTGCCGGCCAACCCGACTCTCCAACCTGGCGTATGCCTGACGGTAGATTCCCTTGCACTGCTTGATCCGGCACCGTCCGCTCTATCCAATGGAAAGGCTCTGTTATATGAAAAGCTGGATGATACTGGAAAATGGGGCCTTGTCCTCTACAACCTGGACGGCAGCCAAAAGCAGGTGGTGGTCTCGGCTGGCAATTGGGGCGCTCTCTCGCCGAACGGCAGCCGGGTGGCATACTCTGCCTTGGACAACGGGATTCACATCCTCGACCTGGCTTCGCAGGCTGATGAAGTTCTGCCGGGTGCGGCCGGGTTCGACTTGCATTGGTCGCCGGACGGGAAGCGAATTGCATACATAGGAAGCAGTGGCGGTGTCGTCAATAGTGTATTTGTCGTCAACACCGATGGAACCCAGGTGCGCCGGGTCTCCGATTGGAGCTACGAAGCGGTCATCGGCTGGTCCCCGGACGGCACGCGGCTCTACTTCGTCGCGCCCTTCACGGGAGGTGTTGCCTGGAAGGTGTACTCGCTCGACCTGGCCGGCGGCGTTTCGCGAGAGCTATTCACAATCGAAAATGGGACACCCAAATTCCTCAACCCCACGCTCTCGCCGGACGGGGAATGGATTGCCTACCGCGGCCGGGATAATAGCAGCCTGTACCTGGTCCACCCCGACGGCAGCGATATGCACCTGGTGTTGAACAACGCGGGCGTTGTTGGGGTCGAGTGGAGCCAATCTGGTTGGCTGGGGGTAAGCCTGCGGAAAGCGAATTCCGACGAGACGGCGGTCGTCCTGGTCAAGCCGGAAGGGTGCCAGGCGTACCTGCTGCCCGCCCTGCACGGGGACCTGGAGGGGCTGTCGATCCCGTAGCTGAACAGGATCTAAGCGAGTGGATGGAGAGCGGTGGAAAGCAAAGTGGGGCAAGGGGCGCGCTTCGTCCTGGAATGGGACGCTGCCCCGGCATAGCCCTTCGACTACGCGCTCCGCCCCCTATCGCTTGCCTGCTTCCCCCGGCTGCGCAACCACGCCAGCAAGCGCTCAGGCTCCCAGGTGTTGATCACCGCGGCGGGTTTCACCCAGCCGCGCCGCGCCGTCGCCACCCCAAAGTGCAGCAGGTCCAGGTCGCTATCGCTGTGGGCGTCGGTGTTGATCGCCAGCAGCCCACCCATAGACACAAAATGGCGGGCATTGACGTCATCCAGGTCCAGGCGGGCGGGGTGAGCGTTGATCTCCAGGACGACTCCGTGCTCGACCGCGGCAGCCATCACCGCTTGTAAATCCAGGTCGGCGCCCTCCCGGCTGGGGATCATGCGCCCGGTGGGGTGCCCGATGATATCCACGTGGGGGTTGCGGATGGCGCTCAGCAGGCGTTGGGTGACCTGCTGGCGCGGTTGGCGCAGGCTGGTGTGCACCGAGGCGGTGACCACGTCTAGCTCCGCCAGCACCTCATCTGGAAAATCCAGCCCCCCATCGGCCTTGATCTCCACCTCGATGCCGTGCAGCAGGCGCAGCGAATCGCCCAGCTCGGCCTGCACCTGCTTGAGCTCCTCCCGCTGGCGCAGCAACTTCGCGGGGGAGAGCCCGCCAGCCACAGCCAGGCTGACAGAGTGGTCGCTGATGGTGAGCACCTGCAGCCCGCGCGAGCGGGCAGCCTCAGCCATCTGGCGAATGGACAGCTTGCCATCGCTCCATGTGGTGTGGGCGTGCAACTCGGCGCACACGTCGCCCACCTCCAGCAGGCGGGGGAGACGGCCTTCCATAGCCGCCTGCACCTCGCCGCGGTCCTCGCGCAACTCCGGTGGAATCCAAGGCAAGCCGAGCGCGGCGTACACTTCCTCTTCGCCCTCGCAGAGCACCTCCGAGCCACCGGCGCGGGTCAGGGCGTGTTCTGAGAGCGAGAAGCCCTTCTTGAGAGCCAGCTCACGCAGGCGCACGTTGTGGTCCTTGGAGCCAGTGGCGTACTGCAGGGCGGTGCCGAAGCGCTCGGGCGGGTGCACCCAGAGTTGGGCGCTGATTCCGCTGGAATACTCGACGCTGGCTTTGGTTTCCCCCTGAGACAGGATGCGGCGCACCTGCGGGTCGGTGGCGAAAGCCTGCATCACCGGTTGGGAATCGGCTGCGGCAGCCAGGATGTCCAGGTCGCCCACCGTGGCGCGCATGCGCCGCAGGCTGCCGGCCATCTCGACGGCGACCACCCCCGGAACAGCGCGCAGCCGCCCCATCAGCTCGTGCGCAAACGGCCAGGCGCGACCCAGCGGGATGCGCGTCGACCGCCGTTTGAGGGCTTCCAGGCCAGCCAGGATGCGCGCTTCGGACTTCTCTCCCATCCCGGGCAGGCTGCGCAGCTTGCCCGCCTGGGCGGCCGCTTCCAGCTCGGGTAGGGTGGTGATGGCCAACTCACGCCAGAACAGGGCCGCCTTCTTAGGGCCCATATCCGGCACCTGGAGCAGCTCTGCCAGCCCCGGCGGCACTTCGGATGTCAGCTTCTCCAGGAATTCAAGCTTGCCGGTTCGGAAGAGCTCGTCGATCTTCTCTGAGATTGCCTTGCCCACACCGGGGATATCCGTCAGGCGGCCGGCCTGCCAGATGTCGTAAGCCTCCTGTGAGAGGTCGGTGAGGCTTTCGGCGGCCTTGCGATAGGCCAGGATCTTGTACACCACCTCGCCTTTGATCTCCAGCAGGTCGGCGATCAACTGGAACTTTTGGGCCAGTTCCTGATTGCTC
>JAQUAE010000354.1 GCA_028687395.1 Anaerolineales bacterium
TCGGCGGCGCCCGCTATCCTGGTCAACGGCAGCGACTGGTACAAGTCGCTCGGCGCAGGAAAAGACGGCGCAGCAACGACCACGCCGGGCACCAAGTTGTACATGATCCTGGGTCACGTCAAGAACCCCGGCTGTTTCGAAGCTCCCTTCGGGCTCACCCTGCGCCAGGCGATAGAGCAGTTCGGCGGGGGGATGCTCCCCGGTTCCGAATTTCACTTTGCCCTGACCGGCGGCGCAGCCGGCACGATCATACCGAAAGCCCTGCTGGATATCCCCATCGATTACGCCTCGGTGCGCAGTGGCGTTTCTCTCGGCGCTGGCGCGTTCCTGGTGTGCGACCAATCCATATCGGTGGTGGCTTTCTTACGCGAGCTGCTGCACTTCTTCGCCTCAGAATCCTGCGGCAAATGCACCCCCTGCCGGGTGGGGACCTACCGCGCCAGGGAGATTCTCTCCAACCTGGTAGCCGGCACAGGGAAGAAACAGGACCTGCAGGAGTTGCAGCAACTCTCCGATGTAATGCTCAACTCGTCGTTCTGCGGCTTAGGCCAGGCAGTGCCCATCCCAATGAACTCCGCGCTTACTAATTTTGCCGAAGAGTTTGAAAAAGCCATCGCTTGAAGACGCCAGATCGCTTTCTGAACCTGGAGAATGAACATGACGATAAAAATAACCATCGACGGAAAAGAGATCGAAGCCCAGGAAAACAGCACCGTCCTCTCGGTCGCCAGAGAGCACGGCATCCACGTTCCTACGCTGTGCTACCACAAGGACCTGACGCCCTCGGGCAATTGCCGCATCTGCGTGGTCGAGGTGAAGAACTCACGCTTCCTGCAAGCGGCTTGCACCACAAGCGTTGCGGACGGCATGCTCATCGAAACCCACAGCGAGCGAGTGGTGCGGTCGCGCAAGATGACCCTCGAGCTCATGCTCGCCAACCACCCCCAAGACTGCCTGGTATGCGATGCCAGCGGCTCCTGCGAACTGCAAGACCTGTCTTACGATTACCACGTCGAAGTGCCCGCGTGGGGCACGCGCGGCACGCGCTACCAGGCGGATAGCGACCCCAACCCCTTCGTGCGGGTGGATTTCAACAAATGCATCCTGTGCCGCAGATGCATGCTGGCTTGCGCTGAAATCCAGGTACGCAACGTGTGGGGCATTGCCTACCGTGGCTTCGACGAGCGCATCATTGCCGGGGCGGACACCACCATGCTGGAAGCCCGCTGTGAATCCTGCGGGCAGTGCGTGGCCTACTGCCCGACCGGCGCGCTGACCGATAAGATGTCCTACGGGCAAGGGCGCGCCCACCAGGTGCAGAAAGTCACCACCACCTGCACCTACTGCGGCGTGGGCTGCCAGCTCGACCTCAACGTCAAAGACGGCAAGATCCTCCACGTCACCTCCAACCCCAACGCCCCGGTCAACGGCATGGCATTGTGCGTCAAGGGACGTTACGGATACGACTTCGTCCATCACCCCGACCGGCTCACACGCCCGCAGGTGCGCAAATACCTGCTGGATGGCAAACCCAAGAGCCGCGAGGGCAAGAACTGGGATTGGGTGGAAGTCGACTGGGATACGGCCCTGAACCTGGCAGCGCGCAAGCTGGTCGAAACACGCAATGCCTCCGGGGGTGGCAGCATTGGCGTGCTCACCTCAGCTAAATGCCTGAACGAAGAAAACTACCTGATGAACAAGCTCGCCAGGCAGGTGATTGGGACGAATAATATAGATCATTGCGCCCGTCTCTGACACGCCAGCACTGTGGCCGGTCTGGCCGCTTCCTTCGGTTCTGGAGCCATGTCCAACTCGATGGACGACGTCGCCCAATATGCTCAATCCATGCTAATCATCGGATCGAACACCACCGAGCAACACCCCGTCTTCGGGACAATGATCCGCCGTGCGGTGAATAAACGCGGCCTCAAGGTTGTGGTAGCAGACCCGCGCAAGATCGACATCACCGAATTTGCCGTCCTGCACCTGCAACAGAATTCGGGCACCGATATCGCCCTGATCAATGGCCTGATGCACATCATCCTGGAGAAGGGCTGGGAAGATAAGCAGTTCATCCAGGAGCGCACCGAGGGCTTCGAGGACTTCAAAGCTCTCGTGGATGGCTACACACCAGACAGGGTCGCCGAGATCACCGGCATTTCCCGCCAGCGCTTGTATGAGGCTGCCGAGATCCTGGCTCTCAACAAGCCAATGGCTGTGATCTGGGCGATGGGCATCACCCAGCACACGGTCGGGGTTCGCAACGTAATGAGCCTGGCCAACTTGCAAATGTTGCTGGGCAATATGGGCGTCGCTGGTGGCGGCGTCAATCCGCTGCGAGGACAAAACAACGTCCAGGGCGCCTGCGATATGGGTGGGCTGCCCAACGTGTACCCGGGTTACCAACCGGTCACCAATGAAGAGGCGCGCAAGAAATTCGAAGCTGCCTGGGGAGCGCCCCTCCCGGATAAGGTCGGTCTGACTGTCACCGAGATGATTCCCGATATCCTCGAAGGCAAGGTAAAAGCCCTGTACATCCTGGGTGAAGATCCAGTGATGAGCGATCCGGATAGTGCTCACATCCGTCACTGCCTGGAAGCCTGTGACCTGGTGATCTTACAGGAGATCTTCCCCAGCGAGACCGCTCCCTACGCCGACATCCTGCTGCCCGGAGTCAGCTTCGCCGAAAAGACGGGCACTTTCACCAATACGGAACGGCGCGTCCAGATGGTGCGTAAAGCTATCGAACCGCTGGGCAACGCCCTGCCGGATTGGCAGATCACCAGCCAGATCGCACAGCGCATGCTCGAGCAGGGGAATCGCCGCGTGAACGGCGGCACACACGCCGGGTGGAAATACGCGGACACAGCGGCTATCCTTGCAGAAGTCTCCGCGCTGACACCCAGCTACGCGGGGGTGAGCCACACCC
>JAQUAE010000355.1 GCA_028687395.1 Anaerolineales bacterium
CCCATGCCCGTTGGGAGTGGGTGCTCGTCGCCCTGGCTATCCAGGTCGTCTCCTACATTTCCTTGACCTGGCTCAACGCCCTGGCGCTGCAGCCCTTTGCGGGAAAAATCGGCTTTCGCGAGCTTGCCGGGCTGCTGACAGCCATGGCTTTCATCCAGGTGGCGGTTCCCAGCGCGGGGGCCAGCGGGGTGGCGTTGCGCATTCGCCTGCTGGGTAAATTCGGCTACAAGACCGAAGAGGCCCTCTTCTCGCTGTTGGTAGAGACGCTGGCAGAGATCGTGGCTATGGTCACGCTGGCTTTGATCGGCGTCGTTTATCTGCTCAATTCTGGTCAGCTCAGTACAGGGGATGTGTTCTGGTCATCGCTGGCAGGGGCAAGTTTTATGCTGCTATTGTGGCTTTCGTGGCGGGTGATCAGGGACGAAGCCATCAGCCTCAAGCTGCTGGGGCGAGGCGTGGCGGCCTGGAACCGGGTAGGCTGGCGTATCCGCCGCGCCGACCCGGAGCAAACCACCCAGCGCTGGCGAGCTTTCCAGCGCAATCTGGAAAAGTACCGCCAGGTGCCTGCCTGGAAATTCGTCGCCGCGGCTTACGCCAAGGTCTTGCTCGATGTAGCTACCATGGGGGCCGGGTTCCTCGTGGTGGGCTATACTATTGCAGTTGGACGATTGCTCACCGGCTACGGTTTGGTGCTCACCTTCAGCGGCATCGCCGCCCTCCCCGGGGGATTGGGGATGGCTGACGCCTACGTGCCAGTGATCTTCTCCTGGCTGGACATCCCCAGCGAGATCGCCCTGGCTGCCGGCCTGATCTACCGCCTGATTGCTTACTGGCTGGTACGCTTCATCGGCTTCTTGAGCTGGCTAGCAATCGAAGCGCGTCATTGACCCGAACCGTGCAACCCCTGCAGCGCCTTGTTCAGGCGCGGTGCGATGGCTCGCCAGAAATGACGGGGAGTGGGCTGCCCTTCAACGCGGCTTGAAATTCATCCAGCGTCATGATGACACCATTAGAGAACGCAAGGCGGGCCTTGCTGCTCTCAACCTGCTGAGGGGCAGTCGCGCTCGCCCAGCACATATGACGAAACACCTCATGCTTTATTGGTGCGGGTTTTGAGCAGCGCGTAGATCGGGCACCACCCCGCCAAACCGGTAATCAGAGGGATGAAGCCGATGAACTTGAAGAAAAAACCCCAACCGCCGGTGACCACACCGGCCCATCCCAGGTAAAGCATGGCGATACCCAGCAGCACACGCACGACACGGTCCCAGCCAGCTTCGTTGATGTAAGACATTGCATCGCTCCTGTCGTTGAGATTCGGTGACGCCGTAGCGGCGTTCCATCCCTTAAACGCGCCAGGAGCAAAAAGGTTACATCCTATGTTTGGGAAAATCAGCCCTATCCCCCGACGCTTGGCAAAGAATCAGTGTAGTAAGCCAGTCCTGCACAAGAGCGGCACAGGCATTTCCCTCCCACCAGCACCTGGCGCGCGTTGAGTATTTCCTCGCCACATGACTGGCAGTTCACCCGCCCACCTGGCTGCCCCATAATGAGCTCCAAGGGCATCGCCAGGTCGACCGGACGAACGCAAAAGAGCTCATTGGGAGGCATGAGCTGGTAGGCGAGCAATTGAGCTTCCCAACTGCTGCCAGCGCCTGGCGCGTAACGCCAGGCCAGGTCACGCGCCTGGGGCGACGGCCACAGCCGCAGGCAACTGCGGGTCTGTGTAGCCACGAAGGTGGCGGCCACCTTGCCGTAATCCTCAATGCGCATGGTGCGGCGACCGACCCAACAGCCGGTCGCCACGCCGATCCCATCCGCGGCGCAGCCATCCATCTCCACGATGGCCAGCAGGCGCTTGTCGCTTTGAGGCAGGTTCAAGCCGAGCAGCTCGCCAGCGTACATTCCCATGCGCACCCCCAAAACCTGGCGAGGGCAGAGGCGCTGGCGGTGTAAGGCAGCGCAGGCTTCCAGCAGGCCAGCTAAGCGATCCGGTTCTACGGCAGGCACATCCTCCTCCTCAGGCGAGCGAGCGCAGCCGCCCGCATGCCACCTGGCAAGGCGAGTGTAACACAGAAACTTAGCGCCGCTGCGGGTGGGTATAATTCCAACCGGACGCCGTAAGCCTCTCGCCGCTCAAGCCGCCGGGCGGTTGACCAGCCACACGCCCACCAGGATGATCGCCCCGCCGATCAGCGAGGCAGCCACCAGCGGCTCGGCCAGCACCAACGCGGCCACGACGACGGCGACCAGCGGCTCGAGGTAGAGAAACGCCCCCGCCTGCACGGAGGGCAGCGCCTGCAGCCCGTCGTACCAGAAGATATATGCCAGCCCGGAGCAGAACACACCCAGGAAACTCACCCCCAACCAGCCGGCGTGGGTGAAGCGCGTTATTTCTTCCAATTGCCCCCATCCGAAGAACTGCAGCGAAGTAAACAGCCAGCCCGTGGTCATCACGTAGAACATCATGCGGGTCGCCGGATGGCGCTGTAACCCCCGTCGCGAGAGCACCGAAAAGATCGCCCAATTCAAGGCGCTGATGAGCACCAGGATATCGCCCGGCGCACCGAAACGGCCGATGGCCAGCGCCTGAAAATCGCCCTCGCTCACCACCAGTAGAACTCCCAGGCCCGCCAGGGCGATGCCAGCCGCTTTCACCCAACCCAACCGCTCACCCAACGCCAGACTGCCCAGAATGGCCATGAAGACCGGCGTGGCGGCAACAATCCAGGCCGTGGTCGACGCCTGCGAGGTGAGTAGAGCGGTGGATTGCAGCCACTGGTGAAAGGTGATACCGATGAATCCGAGCAAGGCGAAGAGGAGCATGTCCCTGGCGCCTGGCCATGCGAGTTGGCGGCGCGCCGCAGCAACCCCTCCTAAGATGACCACGCCCAT
>JAQUAE010000356.1 GCA_028687395.1 Anaerolineales bacterium
CCTGCAGCTCCGGCGCCTGGTTCTCTACCGTGACCACCAGGATGCGCTCGGGGGAAAACAGCCCGGCGAGGCGATCGACCGCCATCTGAAACAGGCTGCGTTGGTCGATCAAGGGCAGCATCTGCTTGGGGCGGGCTCGCCGCGAGAGCGGCCAGAGCCGCGTGCCGCCGCCGCCTGCCATGATTACTGCGTAAAAGTGATCGGACATAGCTCTCCTGTAGGCACCTGGCTGAGGCGCCTCATCCCTGGTCAGGCGAGTAATCGCCAGAAGCCTCGCGCACCGAGACGTAATGCATGCCGCCCACCTGGCGGACCATGCCTTTTAGCTCCATCATGGTCAGGGCGGCGGTCACCCTCTCGATAGGCAAATCAGCCTGAGTGCGGATCTCATCGACGTGCAGCGGCTGGCTGGAAAGCAAGTCTAGCAAGCGCAATTCGACCTCATCGGCGGGCAATGCCTGGCGAGCCTGGCGATGCTCGCTGATCAGGGTCAGGTTGAGGGTTTCGAGCAGCTCTTCCATGTTGAGGAACGGCCGGGCGCCCTGCTGGATCAGGCGATTGGTGCCAATGGACTGCGGGGCGTTGATATTACCCGGCACGGCGAACACATCGCGCCCCTGCTCGGCGGCAAAATTAGCTGTGATCAGCGCGCCGCTCTGTTCGCCGGCCTCGACGATCACCACCGCGATGGACAGACCGGATATGATACGGTTGCGCGGTGGAAAGTTGACCGCATCCGGCTGCGTGCCAAGCGGGTAATCGCTGATCAGGGCGCCGCGCTGGACGACCTGCTCCGCCAGGCGACGATGCTCAGGGGGATAGACGCGGTCCACGCCGCTGCCCAGCACAGCCAGCGTGCGCCCGCCTGCTTCCAACGCGGCCTGGTGCGCCGCCGCGTCCACGCCGCGCGCCAAACCGCTGACCACGGTCACGCCACGGCTGGCCAGGTGGGCGGCGATATCCGTGGTAATCTGGCGCCCATAGGGCGTGATGCGCCGGGTGCCGACGATGGCCACCGCCCATTCGTCATCCGGAAGGAGGGTACCGCGCAGGTATAACACCGGAGGCGGTTGGTCGATCTCCCGCAGGCGGCGAGGGTAAGCCTCATCCTCCCAGGTGATGACCTGAATGCCTTTATTTTGGAGCTCTTCCCAGACTCTGTCCAGGTCGACGCTGCCCCGCGCCTGCGCCACACCTTGCGCCAGCTTGTGTCCTAAACCGGCGGATACCAGCGATTCCGTGGGGGCGTTCCAGGCAGCCTCAAGGTCGCCAAAGGCATCCAACAAGCGCCGCATGCGCACCGCGCCGATGCCCTTGACCAGGTTGAAACCAACCCAATAACGCCTGGAATCGCTCATCGCTGCCCCCTGATTAGTGCCCATTCTTGGTTCAAGTTGCTTCTGAGAATACCAGCGCGCATTCCGGCTGTCAAGATAGCGTGGAAACCCCTACTCCGCAGGCAAAATTCCTGGAATCAAGCGCACGCGCATCACCCCGGCCTGCAGGTCCACCTCGAGCAGGGTCGTCTCGGTCATGGGCAACAGGACTTCCTTGCCGCTCGCTCTCTTGATCACACACACGTCGTGGGCGCCTGTCTCCAGGATATCCACGACCCGGCCGAGGTCATCGCCTTGCTCGGTAGCGACCCGCAAGCCAAGTATCTCGTGGTGGTAATACTCACCTGGCGGCAACGGCGGCCGGTTCTGCGCCGGGACGCACACCAACTGGTTGCGCAGCACGCCAACGGTTTCCGGCGCATCGAACTCACGGAAGGACACCAGCAGGCCGTTCCCGTGCACGCGGCAGGAGGCAATCAGCAAGCGGCGGCGATCCTCACCAATGAACACCTCGGTTCCGGGAGAGATGCGTTCGGGAAAGTCGCTGGATACCTCCATCAGGATTTCACCGTGCACACCGTGCGGGCGGCGCAGCTTGCCGATGACCAAGAAGACAGGCTCGCCAGTGGGCGGCGAGCCTGTTGGCTGATTCGAAACAGTTCCTTCAGCAGAAGCCATCAACGCGGTTCTTCGACATCCATCGTCACGCGGATGCCCTCGCGGGCGGCGGCCACGCGCAGCAGGATGCGCATGGCGTTGGCGACGCGGCCGCTCTTGCCGATCACCCTGCCCATGTCGGATTTGGCCACCTTGAGAATCAGGTTGACGGCTGAACCGCGGCGGTTTTCCATCACCCGCACCTGCGTCGGGTCGTCCACCAGCGAGGTGGCGATATACGAGATCAATTCTTTCACCTCAAACCTCCTGGCTTTGGCAGGGTGGGCGGCTTACGCCTCGGCTGCTTTGGCTTTCTTGCTCTTCTTGGTGGCGGTGGCGCCCCGGCTGGTCTTAGGCGCGACGTTGCGGGCCGACTCGGCCTCCAGCGCTTCCTTGAGCAAGACCTCGAGCGCTTCGCCCGCCTTGAACCGTTCGTAGCGCTCCATCAAACCCGCGGAGCGGAAGACGCGCTCGACCGATTCAGTGGGTTTGGCGCCCTTCTTCATCCAGTCATAAATGCGTTCTTCCTTCAGTTGGATCGTGGCGGGGTCGGTGCGCGGGTTGTAGAAACCCACGATTTCCAGGAAGCGCCCATCGCGCGGGCTTTCCTTATCGGCCGCAACGATACGGTAGCTGGGCTGAGCCCTGGCGCCTACACGGCGAAAACGTAAACGTACCATGAAAGTAATCTCCTTCAGATCGATATCAAGTGGTGATCAACGGCGCTGGACAACCGCCCGAGAAAGGTCACGCGGAAGGATGCGTTTCCTGGCAGTTCAACGCTGCGCCTAACCCATCATGCGCGGCAAGCCGCGCATGCCGGATTTCTTCAATGATTTAAAGACGCGCTGCGCCTCCAGGTACTGCTTGATCAAGCGGTTGACGTCCTGCACCTG
>JAQUAE010000024.1 GCA_028687395.1 Anaerolineales bacterium
GGGCTGCCCTGCAGGTTGCCAGCCGCCCGGAGAACGCCGGCAAGCTGGTCGTGGTGATCTTCCCCTCCTTTGGCGAGCGCTACCTGAGCACGCCCCTCTTCGCCCACCTGGCGGATTAGGCGAGGTCTCCAGCTATGGGCACTTCACAATTACAGACCACCACCCGAACGGTCCGGCATGGTCAGCACCAGCCGGCTGCCGCTCCCCGCCGCTTACGGCTACCCGGCTTGCTGGGCGAACTGCAGCGGGACATCGGCGCGGTGCAAGAACGCGACCCTGCCTCGCGCGGCGTTCTGGAAGCCCTGCTGTGCTACCCCGGCTTGCACGCCATCTGGGGGCACCGCCTGGCGCACTGGCTGTGGAAGCGTAACTTCAAGCTGGCAGCGCGCTGGCTCTCTCAGCTCATGCGCGGCCTGACCGGCATCGAGATTCACCCCGGCGCCACGCTCGGACCGGGCCTGTTCATCGATCACAGCATGGGCATCGTGATTGGCGAGACGGCCGAGATCGGCGCCGACGTCACCC
The DNA here is from genome assembly GCA_028687395.1 of Anaerolineales bacterium. Taxonomy (GTDB): domain Bacteria; phylum Chloroflexota; class Anaerolineae; order Anaerolineales; family UBA4823; genus JAQUAE01. The sequence goes on from JAQUAE010000024.1 coordinate 526, forward strand.
TGTATCACGGCGTGACCCTGGGCGGCACCAGTAACGCCCGCGTGAAGCGCCACCCGACCATTGGCGATCGCGTCGTGGTCGGCGCGGGAGCCAAGGTGCTGGGCGCCATCACCATCGGGGAAGACAGCCGCATCGGCGCTAACGCGGTAGTGGTCAAATCCACGCCGCCCAACTCGGTGGTGGTCGGCGTCCCCGGGCAAATCGTCAAGCGCAGCGTCCCCCACCGCCCCACCGACGCCCCCGACCTGAACCACACTGCCCTGCCAGACCTGATTGGAGTATCATTAACCGCACTGCTAAAGCGGGTGGAGGCGCTGGAGACCCGCCTGGACGGGCAGCCATCCCCCGCAGGGCGCATCCACCCCCCGGAAGCAGGCGCCTGGATGGGCGAGGACTTTTCGATCTAGCCCAACTGGGCTGGCGATTCGCAATTAACGGTAGACAAGGAAGACGCTATGCAGACACTCCGCATTCCCACTCCCCTGCGCTCCTACACTGATGGCAGGAGCGAGGTTAACGTGAGCGGGCGGACGATAGCCGAAGCGATGCAGGATTTAACCGCGCACTATCCGGACCTCCGCCCCCATCTGTTCAACGAAGAGGGCAACTTGCGCCCCTTCGTCAATCTGTTCCTCAACCAGGAGGATATCCGCAGCCTGCAGGGGCTGGAAACGCCGCTCAAGGAAGACGATCGCTTGATGATCATCCCCAGCATCGCTGGCGGGTAATCGCCCAGGGAAGCCAAACATGTACCCCACGCTTTCTCACGAAGAAATCCTGCGCTATTCGAGGCACCTGCTCATCCCCGACGTGGGCCTGGAGGGGCAGCGCAAGCTGAAGGCAGCCTCGGTGCTGGTTATTGGCACCGGAGGCCTGGGTTCGCCGGTCTCCTTATATCTGGCCGCAGCCGGGGTAGGGCGCATCGGGCTGGTGGACTACGACGTGGTGGACGCCTCCAACCTGCAGCGCCAGGTCATCCATGGCACGCAAAGCATCGGCGATCTCAAGGTCGAATCGGCGCGCCAGCGCCTGCTCGACCTGAACCCGGATATCCAGGTGGAAGTCTACAACGAGCCGTTCACCTCCGCGAACGCCATGCGCATCGCCAGCGACTACGACCTGCTGGTGGATGGCACGGACAATTTTCCCACCCGCTATCTGACCAACGACGTGTGCGTCTTGCTGGGCAAGCCCAACGTCTACGGCTCGATCTTCCGCTTCGAGGGGCAGGTCAGCGTGTTCGACGCCCGGCGCGGCCCGTGTTACCGCTGCCTGTTCCCTGAACCGCCGCCGCCGGGACTGGTGCCCTCCTGCGCCGAAGGGGGTGTATTGGGTGTGCTTCCCGGCACCATCGGCACCCTGCAAGCCACCGAAGCGCTCAAGCTCATCCTAGGCATCGGCGAGCCGCTGATCGGCAAATTGCTGCTCTACAACGCCCTAGACATGAGCTTCGAATTCGTCAAGCTGCGCAAGAACCCGCGCTGCAAGGTGTGCTCGCCCGAACCCGAAGTGACCGAGCTGATCGATTACGAAGCGTTCTGCGGGGTTCCGGGGCACGATCGCGACGAAGGCGAGGTGGGCGGCGGCTGGGACATCGCCGCCAGCGACCTGGCTAAAAGGCTGAAGGTTGGCAATCACATCCGCCTGATCGACGTGCGCGAGCCCCACGAGCTGGAAATCTCCCACCTGGAGGGGGCGCAATTGATTCCTCTAGGCCAACTGGCGGCGCGCTTATCCGAGCTGGACAGCGCCCAGGAGATCGTCCTGTTTTGCAAATCGGGGACGCGCTCCGCCCGGGCGCTCGAGCTTTTGCTCAGCGCCGGTTTTCGCAAGGTGAAGAACTTGAAGGGCGGCATCAACGCCTGGGCGCGCGAGGTGGACCCGCGCCTGCCCATTTACTAAGGCGTCCTTCGGGTTGTGACTGGTGACCTACCAGACGAACGGGCGAGCGATTCTAGCAATGATTTAGAGGTAAGAGCGAATAATGGAAACGCCTAAACCGCGCTTGGTGGCCGTCCTGGCTCACCCCGACGACGAATCCTTCGGCATGGGCGGCACGCTGGCCCTCTACGCCCGCCGCGGTGTGGAAGTGCACCTGGTGTGCGCCACGCGCGGCGAAGCCGGCGATGTGGACCCGCAGCACTTACACGGTTATGCCTCCATCGCCGAGCTGCGCCAGGCTGAGCTGCAATGCGCGGCGGGCAAGCTGGGCCTGGCGGGGGTTCACTTCCTGGGCTACCGCGACTCGGGCATGCCCGGCTCGCCAGACAACCAACACCCGCAGGCGCTGGCGGCGCAGCCACTCGATGAAGTGGCCGCGCAGGTAGTTGCTTACCTGCGTGCCCTGCGCCCCCAGGTCGTGCTCACCTTCGACCCGATCGGAGGCTACCACCATCCCGACCACATCGCCATCCACCGCGCCACCCTGCAGGCGTTCGAGCTGGCTGGCGACCCGGCTTTCGCCAGCCAACACCCCCCTTATCAACCCCAAAAGCTATATTTTCACCTCATGCCGCGCGGCTGGCTGCGTTTTGGAGTGAGGCTGCTCAAGCTATTGGGCAAGGACCCGCGCCGCTTCGGCCGCAACCAGGATATCGACCTGGAAGCCATCGCCTCCGAATCAGATTTCCCCGTGCACGCCCGCATCGACTACCGCAAGGTGATGGAAAGCAAGGAAGCCGCTGCGCAGTGTCACCTGAGCCAGGCCGATGGGGCGACCATCCGGCGTACGCCGCTGGCCGTCTTGCAACGCCTGGTATGGCACAGTGACGTTTTCATGCGCGCCTACCCGGCGCCGAACGGCGGGGCGCAAGAGCGCGACCTGTTCGCCGGGTTGGAAGTCGCCTGGCCGCCGGCGCAAGGGCGCTCGCCGGTCTCCTGACCGCCCACAACCGCGGGAGAGCCCGCCCTCCGCTGGTGCGCCCCTACCGTCGCGCAGCGCTTTCGCCCCTTTTTATAAAAAATCTACACGCCTCATACTCGATTCTTACACAGGCAGGCTATTTTAAAGGCGCATAGCGAGGTACGCTGTGCGCAGGACATTTGCTGGTAACCAAGTCTGGGATAAGGAGGCAAGATCTATGTACCCCATCATTCGTAGAGACCCATTCCGGGATTTCTTCAGCATGCGCAGCCTGGTGGATCGGCTGTTCGAGAACGCCCTCGGCGAACGCACCCGGGATTGGTCCCAGCCGTGGGTGGACGAGCTCGCCATGGACGTCGTGGAAAACGAGGACGAGTTCATCGTGAAAGCCTCGTTACCGGGCATCAACCCGGATGACCTCGACATCACCTACAGCGGCAATACCCTGACGATCAAAGGCGAGGTGAAGAGCGAGGAAGAGAAGGATTCCGTGCGCTATCACCTGCGCGAACGCCGCTATGGCAACTTCTCGCGCAGCATCACCCTGCCGGTAGCCATCGATTCCGAAGGGATTGCGGCCAAGTACGAGGCTGGCGTCCTGGAGCTGCGCCTGCCCAAGGTGGAAGAGGCCAAGCCCAAGCGCATCGCGGTCAAGACCAGCGCGCCGCAGATGATCGAAGGCAGGGCCAGCGACATCACCAGCAAGAATTAGCGCTGCGGGATGGCCGGCGGGACGGGCCAACTCTGAACGGAAAAATCACACTTAGCCGGAGCCAGAACGCCTGGCTCCGGTTTTTTTATGCGCCGCGCCCGGCAAATACCAGCCCCCGCGGCGTTTCGGCCGGCCTTCCGAGAGCTCCTTCGACCCCGGGGTTTCAGCGACCACTACCCAATCTCTGTTATACTAACCGAGGACACTCCCGCCTGACTCCAGGAAGCAAACCTGGGCTAACATTGCCGAATCACCACGATGACGCCCACCTTCAAACCCATGGACTCCGACAGCGCCCGGCTGGTACTGCACTGGCGCTATGACCCGCCCTACGACTTCTACAATCCCGACCCCAAACGGCGTAAGGAAGACTTAGAACTGCTACTCGACCCGCTCAACGAGTACTACACGATCTGCGCGCCGGGAGGAGCACTGGCGGCTTTCTGCTGTTTTGGCAGGGAAGGCCAGGTGTATGGCGGGGACTACAGCACCGCGGCGCTGGATATCGGTCTTGCCCTGCGTCCCGACCTGACCGGGCGCGGCGAGGGCATCCATTACGTCAACGCGGTGCTCGACTTCGCTTGCAGGGAATTCTCACCAAGGATGTTCCGGGTCACCATCGCCGGATTTAACCTGCGCGCCCGGCGGGTGTGGAAAAAGGCTGGCTTTCGCCTGGCGGCCAAGTTTTTGCGCCAGACCGATCGCTCGACGTTCTTTATTTTGACCCGCCGCGCCTGAGGACACGCTTTCAGGCACAGTCACTGTTCATCGCCATGGATGAGAACAGCGCAGCGAAAGTCACGGGGCGCGCTTCAAGTACCTGACGACAGGGCGCCTGCTGGGACGCCTGTTGCGCTTGCCATTCGAGCGGCGAGAGCTCTACTCCTGACGGGCGCCTCACTGGCGGTCAGATAACGCAAATTGGTGTCCCTCAGGTACAATATGGGCGGCGACCGCGCGTGAACGGCGCCGCACGGCGCGAACTATGACCGACACAGGGCAGGCGTGGGTGGGAAAGGCACGCTCGCCGGGCAGTTCTCACCTCTCCTCCCCTCCAGGACGGCTCAACCAGCCCGCCAGGCGCAAGCCATATCCACGCTTCAGGAGGTTAGAAATGAAAGGAAACGAGAAGGTCATCGCTAAGCTGAACGAACTGCTTGCCGACGAGTTGACGGCCATCAACCAGTACATGGTACATTCAGAGATGTGTGCCGATTGGGGCTACAACGAGCTCCACGAAGCCATCGAGAAGCGCGCCATCACCGAGATGAAACACGCTGAGAAGTTGATCGGGCGGATTATCTTCCTCGAAGGCCAGCCGACGGTCAGCGTGCTTAACAAAATCACGATCGGCGCCGAGGTCGAGGCGCAACTCAAGAATGACCTGCTGGCCGAGCAGGGCGCGGTCAAGGCGTACAACAAGGGGGTCAAGCTGGCTGTCGAGTGCGCCGACAACGGCAGCCGCGAGCTGCTCGAATCGATCCTCACCGACGAGGAGGAGCACCTAGACTGGATCGAAGCACAGCTCGATCAGATCGCGCAAATGGGCATTCAGGTTTACCTGAGTGAGCAGGTAGGTTAAACCTGCCGCGGTTGCCGCTCATCCCGGCAGCAACCGGCTGTCTTTCCATTCGCCCATCCAGACAGCATCGAAGCATCCTCAGGAGAAGAGCCCTAAACCCGCCTGTAAAACCTGCTATCTGAAAGCGTGGGGAGCATGACCCAACTGATATCCGTGGAATACGAGCAGGATGTCGCCATCCTCAAACTGCGCCGCAGCGTGACTAACCCGCTGGACCTGGAATTGGTGATCGCATTGGAGGACGCCCTCCAGCAAGCCAGGCGCGATGATGGCGTTCACGCCCTGGTGCTGGGCAGCGAGAGCGAGAAGTTCTTCTCTATCGGCTTCGACATTCCGCACCTTTTCGATCTCGAAAAAGAATACTTCGCGGGCTTCTACCGGGCTTTCAACCGCCTGTGCCTGAACCTGTACACCCTGCCCAAACCCAGCGTGGCAGCCCTGCGTGGGCACGCCATTGCCGGCGGGTGCATCCTGGCTTTATGCTGCGATTACCGCCTCATCGCCGAGGGGCGCAAACTGATGGGGCTGAACGAGGTCAAGCTGGGAGTCCCGGTACCTTACCCGGCAGATCGCATCTTGCACAGCCTGGTTGGCGAGGAGCGCGCCCGCCAGGTCATCGAGGGCGGCGATTTTTATCCCGCCGCCGACCTGCTCCGCATGGGCCTGGTCGACATGGTTACCCCCCTGGAAAGTGTGTTGCCGGAAGCCATCCACCTGGCGAATACTCTGGGCGCTGCACCTCTCGAGGCGAACGCCCTGATCAAGAACAACCGCGTCGGCCAGGTCGAAGCCGCCATCCTGGCCTCCCTGAACGAACACGAAACCCACTTCGTCGAGTGTTGGTACTCCCCAGAGGCACGCACTTGCTTGCAGGAGGCGATGGAAAAATTCTGAGCGCCAGCTTGTCCGCCAGCAGTGCGTAAAATCCGCCTCTCCTGTGTTTTAATTAATGGTGTGAGCGAGATGCACACATGCATGACCAGCAACCGTCAAGAAAAGCCCACGAGGGGCAGACGGGTGTGAATCCTTTAAGCCAGGAGGAACACACACCATGCTATCCCAATCTGGAAGCCAGATCACCACGCTGCGCAACACCATCGCTGAGGAAATCTACAAAGCCATTGGCCTTTCCCCACAGGCCAGGTTGCGCAACCTGCTCTCCCCGCTGCTGTGGGCGCCGACACAGCGCTTTGCCGAGCTGGCTGCCAGCTTCGACCGCCAGGCAGCTCAGGCCGGCGTTTGCGAAGCAGCCCGCTGGGTGCTACCCCGCTTTGTCAGGGACCTCGAGGCGCGCCAGGTCGAGAACATCCCCCCCGAAGGGCCTTTGATCATCGCCGCCAATCACCCGGGCACGGTGGATGGGCTGGCCATCGCCGCCAGCTTACAACGCCCCGACCTGAAGATCATTGCCAGCGGGCTCCCCTTTCTGCGCGCCCTCAGCGGGGCAAGTCGCTATTTTATCTTCGTTCCCCGCCCGCCGGAGATGCACGGAAGGATGAACACCCTGCGCGAAGCTATCCGCCAGCTCAAGGAGGGCGGCGCGCTGCTCATCTTTCCCAGCGGCAGCGTCGACCCGGACCCGGACGTGCTGCCCGGCGCCCAGGAAGCCCTCTGCCGCTGGTCGCCAAGCCTGGAAGTGCTCCTGCGCCACGTCCCCCAGGCCAGCCTGCTGGTCACCATCGTCAGCGGTGTGCTCTCGCCGAACGCCCTGCGCAATCCCCTGCTACGCCTGCGCAAGGGGTTTCGCGAGCGGCAGCTATTGGCGGAATTCATTCAGGTGGTTCAGCTCCTGTGGGAAAGGAAACGGTTTGTGCTCACACCCAAGGTCACCTTCGCCCCGCCGGTTACGCTAGACGAGCTGCGCGCCGAGGTCGACACAGCCGGCCTCTTGCCGACGATCATTGCCCGGGCGCAGGGGCTGCTCGCCGCCCACCTGGCCACGGACGGATTAACTCAGGAATCGCAACCCGGCTGCGCCTGAGCGGGGCAGCGGCGGAGGTCGCCGTGCGAGAAACGCAGCCACCCACCCCTGAGCGCGCTGAGGACATCACGGCGGCGTGCACAGCAGCCTGGAGCAGGCCAGCCAACGCGTGTAAGGCCTGGCCAGGGCACAAGTGGATGTGGTCCACAGCCACGAAATCTACGACGTGAACGTGGACACCTGCGAACGCACCCCGGAGGAATGCGCCGCGCAGATCAAACAAGCCCTGCGAGAGCATCCCTCCGGGAGCGCTTTTGCCAGGTTGAGGGAGGTTAAGACTCCACCACCTCCGCTTGAACGACGGGGGTGAAGGTCAAGCCATCCGGGCCGCGGTCGACGCGCACCAGGTCTCCTTCGTGAAAATCACCCGCCAGGATATGCATGGCCAGGGGGTCTTGAACCTCGCGCTGAATCGCCCGCTTGAGCGGCCGGGCGCCAAAATCCGGGTCGTACCCCACCTCCGCCAGGTACTCGCGAGCCGCCTCGCTCACTTCCAACATATAGCCGCGCTCGGCCATAAGCCGGGCAAGGCGCTGGAGCTGAATGGCGACGATCTCGGCCAGGTGCTGGCGGCTGAGGGGGTGGAAGACGACGATCTCATCGATGCGGTTGAGGAACTCGGGGCGGAAGTGTGCCTGTAAGGCGCGGGTGATATCGTCGCGTTTCACCTCGCGTCCACCTTCCCACAACTGGTTCCCCAGGTTGCTGGTCATGATCACCACGGTGTTGCGGAAATCCACGGTGCGCCCTTGACCATCGGTGAGGCGCCCGTCGTCCAGCAGTTGCAGCAGCACGTTGAAGACCTCGGCGTGCGCCTTCTCGATCTCATCGAAGAGCACGACGCTGTAGGGGTGGCGGCGCACCGCCTCAGTGAGCTGCCCGCCCTCTTCGTAGCCGACGTAGCCCGGGGGCGCGCCGATCAAGCGCGAGACGGTGTGCTTCTCCTGGTACTCGCTCATGTCGATGCGAATCATGGCGCGCTCGTCATCGAAAAGGAATTCTGCCAGGGCGCGCGCCAGTTCGGTTTTGCCCACACCCGTCGGCCCCAGAAAGATGAAGGTGCCAATCGGGCGGTTGGGGTCCTGCAAACCAGCGCGGGAGCGGCGCACGGCGTTAGCAACCACCCGCAGCGCATCATCCTGCCCCACCACCCGCTGGTGAAGCCGCTCTTCCATGTGCAGCAGCTTCTGCGTCTCGCCCTCCAACAACCTGGCGATGGGAATGCCGGTCCAACGCGAGATCACCTGTGCGATCTCCTCGGCGTCCACCTCCTCCTTCAGCAACGCCCCTTCGCCCTGCAACTCCTTCAAACGGCGTTCGCTTTCGGCCAGTTTGCCATCCAACTCGCGAAGGGTGCCGTATCGCAGGCGCGCGGCGGTTTCCAACTGGTTCTGCCGTTCGGCGCGCTCGATTTCCAGGCGCGTCTGCTCGATCTGCTCCTTGAGACTCTGCAGGTGGCTGATCGCCTCCTTCTCAGATTGCCAGCGGGCGCGCAGCTCGCTGGAGCGTTCGTGCAAATCCGCCAGCTCCTTCTCCAGACGCTCCAGGCGCTCCTTCGAAGCCCTGTCCTTCTCTTTCTTCAACGCCTCGCGCTCGATTTCAAGCTGCATGGTCTGCCGATCGACCTTATCCAGCGCCTGAGGCTTGGAATCGATCTCGGTGCGCAGGCGCGCCGCGGCCTCATCGATCAGGTCGATGGCCTTGTCGGGCAGGCGCCGGTCGGCGATGTAACGGTCGGAGAGGGTGGCTGCCGCGATCACCGCCGGGTCCGTGATGCGCACCCCGTGGTGAATCTCGTAACGCTCCTTCAGGCCACGCAGGATGCTGATGGTCTCCTCCACGCCGGGCTCGCCCACCAGCACGGGTTGGAAACGGCGTTCCAGAGCAGGGTCCTTCTCGACGTATTTGCGATATTCGTCAATGGTCGTGGCGCCAATCAGGTGCAATTCGCCTCGCGCCAGCATGGGCTTGAGCATGTTGCTGGCATCCATGGCGCCTTCGGCCGCCCCCGCGCCCACCACCGTGTGCATCTCATCCACGAACAGAATCACCTCCCCGGCTGCGTCGCTGATCTCCTTGAGCACGGCCTTGAGACGCTCTTCGAATTCGCCGCGGTATTTGGCGCCCGCCACCAGGGCGCCCATGTCAAGTTGGATCAGGCGCTTGTGCTTCAGCCCTTCGGGGACATCGCCGTTGACGATGCGTTGCGCCAATCCCTCGACGATGGCAGTCTTGCCTACACCGGGATCGCCGATCAGCGCCGGGTTGTTCTTGGTGCGCCGGGAGAGAATCTGCACCAGGCGGCGGATTTCTTCGTCGCGCCCGATGACCGGGTCGAGCTTGCCCTGACGAGCCAGAGCGGTCAGCTCGCGGCCGTACTTTTCCAAAGCCTGATAGGTGGACTCGGGGTTCTGTGAGGAAACCCGCTGGGTGCCGCGCACGCTGGTCAGCGCCTTCAAGATGGCGTCCTTGGTCAACCCATATTGCGCCAGGCGCCTTCCCTCCGGGCTATCCACCAGCCCGAGCAACAGGTGCTCGGTGGAGACGTAATCGTCCTGCATGCCCTTGGCGTAGCGCTCGGCGGCAGTCAGGGCGTCCATCGTGGGGCGCGCCAGCCCGACCTCGCCGCCAGCGCCGTACACCTTGGGACGGTTTTCCAGGTCGTTCGCCAACTCCTCGCGCAGCGCAACCACGCTGCCAGCCACTTTGATAACCAGAGCCGGCACCACGCCTTCTTCCTGTGACAATAAGGCCAGCATCAGGTGAGCCGGATCGATAGCCTGGTGGTTCATCTCCCGCGCCAGGTTTTGGGCGCCGAGAATCGCTTCCTGAGATTTTTGGGTGTATTTTTCCAGATTCATTCCACGTTCTCCTTACCAATCATCTTCACCGCCGCGCGGCGAGGCGCCAAACCCCACCCGAGACGTATCCTCTTGAGTATACGCAGCGAGTATTTGAAAAGGGTATATAAAACGTTAATGGGGTGTTGGAATTGGGTATACTACAAGGGATGGTAGAAACCTGCTGGGTGATTAAATTGGGTGAAGTCGCCTATCCAGCCGCGTGGGAATTGCAGGCCAGGCTGGCGGGTGAGATCGCGGTTGGCGAGCGCGCCCCCACCCTGCTCCTGCTGCAACACCCACACACCTACACCTTCGGCCGGCGCGGCAAAATCGAAAACCTGTTGTGGGACGAGACGGAGCTCGCCCGCCGAGGCGTTGCGGTGCACTGGGTCGATCGCGGCGGGGACGTCACTTACCACGGCCCGGGACAACTGGTGGGGTATCCGTTGCTCCCCTTAGGCAGGGGAACAACCCTGGTGGCGGATGGAACCGCGCGCATCCCCCAGACCGATTACGTCGGTTATGTGCGCAACATCGAACGCACCTTGATCAGCGCCTTGGAGCGACTGGGCGTGGTGAGTGGGCAGGTGGAGGGGAAGACCGGGGTATGGGTGCGCCCCTACCAGCCGCCTTTCCCCCCGGACAACGCGGGGCGACCGGCCAAAATCGCGGCCATCGGGGTAAAAGTGGACGCCAGCGGGGTGACCCGCCATGGCTTCGCCCTCAACGTCCATCCCGACATGACCTACTGGCAGGGGATCATCGCCTGCGGGCTGGTGGACTACCCGGTTGCCAGTTTGGCGGAATTTCTCCAGCCACCGCCGGCGATGCCTGCAGTGATGGACGCGGTGACGGCTGCTTTTGGCAAGGTCTTCGGGTACGCCATGCAGGAGACCAGCCTCCCGCCGCCCACTGGCGAGTCACACGCCCCCTGAGCCGTTTGACACCCAGGGGAAAAATCATTACACTATGAGCAATTCTGCAGGAAACTCAAGGCGTGTGAACCTTTTGCTTCAGCCAGGCATGGGGATATGCGC
>JAQUAE010000357.1 GCA_028687395.1 Anaerolineales bacterium
GCTCAATCCGGTCACCTTGCGAGACAGGATTGACCAAAACGTCGCCAAATTGTGGAAGATCCATGGGTAACATTCTTATTTGAGGCATCGACCATCTCAAAGTAACATTTTATTATGAGGCACTACGTCCGCACCGGGATAATTGCACCCGGATTCGAAAATCAGGCTGGTAAACAGGTTTTTTGTTATATAATAAAGTTACTCTATCAGCAAAGCACTTATTCAAGCGCGAAACCTTTCGTTTTATCCCTGCGCTTGTCTACAGATGGCTGCCGCGTGGCCGTGACATTGTTGTAATTATCTGGTTTCATAACCGAAGTTTTCAATTATGGCCAGGGGAAAAAAGCCAGCCAAACACCGCTGCAAACGGCACGCGACGCTGTGGATGAGCGAAAGGCATTTGCGCTCTTTCGTGTCTTCTCAGGAGTCGCCATGAGTACAGAATTTGTTTTCCGTCTAATCGGAATGGTTGTTTTTTCGGTGGCAGGGGTCTATCTAGGGGTGTATCTCGCCAATCTGGCTGGAGGCCCACGCGACACTTATGCCTTATTGATCGGCCTGGTGGGAGCGATGGCTGGATTGATTCTGACACCCTTTATTACCACCCGTCCGGCGCGCGCCATACGCAACCTTTTGGGAAAGGTATCGGCGCACACGCTTGTGGCTGGGCTGATGGGCTTGATGGCCGGGTTGATCATCGCTGCGCTGATGGCTCTCCCCCTATCCTTGCTGCCTCCACCGTTTCGCAACATCCTGCCCTTCATTGGGGTGGTGGTCTTCAGCTATCTGGGCATCACCGTATTCATCATGCGCCAAAATGACATCTTCGGTCTCTTCAGGTTGAATCTGCCCGGGCGGGCGCAATCCGACGGCGAGCGTTCCGAAAGCGCCGTCGAAGGCGGCCGGACCATCCTGCTGGACACCAGCGTGATCATCGATGGGCGCATCGCCGATATCGCACGCACCGGCTTCCTGGTAGGCACCCTGCTCATCCCGCGTTTCGTTTTGAACGAGCTGCAATACATCGCCGATTCCCCGGATAGCCTGCGGCGCCAGCGCGGTCGGCGCGGGCTGGAGGTGCTCTCCCAGTTGCAGAAGAACGCCACCGTGCCCGTGCGCATCAGCGATATCGACGTAGAAGGCGTGCGCGAGGTGGACGATAAGCTGGTTATCCTGGCGCGCCAGTTGCGCTGCCCGATCCTGACCAATGATTACAATCTGAACCGCGTGGCGGATTTGCAGGGCGTAGCGGTGCTCAACGTCAACGAGCTGGCCAACGCGGTCAAATCCGTGCTCCTTCCGGGCGAAGCGTTGCAGGTGAACATCATTCAAGAAGGAAAAGAGGCCGGGCAGGGGGTGGGCTACCTGGATGACGGCACCATGGTGGTCGTCGAGGATGGGCGCGATCACCTCAACGAGAACCTGATGGTCGTGGTGACCAAGGTGCTGCAGACCGCAGCCGGGCGTATGATCTTCGCCCGCGCAAACGGTAAAAACCTCAGCGACGTAAAATAACCTTCGCCATGCGCGAGTGGATCTATGGGCGGAACCCGGTCTATGAGACCTTGCGGGCGAATCGCCGCAGAGTCTTCCGCTTGATGGTGGCACAAGGCGCCCAGGAAAAGGGGCGCCTGGCGGACGCCTTGCGCCTGGCCAGGAGCAAGAGACTGCCTATCGAGTCCGTCCTCCATGGCCAGTTGGAGACTCTGGCGCCTGGCAGCCAGGGGGTGGCGCTCGAAGCCGGGGTGTATCCCTACAGTGACCCGGATCAAATCCTGGGAACGGCGGACGAGCTCGGCGAGCCGCCTTTCCTGCTGGTGTTGGACGCCTTGCAAGACCCTCAGAACCTGGGCACGCTGCTACGCACTGCGGAGAGCGTGGGTGTGCACGGGGTATTCCTGCCCTTGCGCCACGCCGTCGCCATTACCCCAGCCGTGGTTAACGCTTCATCCGGCGCCAGTGAGCACCTGCTGGTTGCGCAAGCCAATCTGGCGCAGGTTCTCCAGCGCTTGAAAGCCGCCGGCGTGTGGGTAGTGGGGTTGGAGGACAGCCCCGAGGCGATGCTCCCTGAACAGGTCGACCTGCGCGGCCCGCTGGCTTTCGTCATCGGCAGCGAGGGCGCTGGGATGAGGCGCCTGGTGCGCTCATCTTGCGACTGGCTGATGCGCCTGCCTATGCGCGGGCGGGTTGAATCGCTCAACGCCGCAGTGGCCGGCTCGATTGCCCTGTACCTGGGGTGGCAGGCGCGCGGCTATCCAGGCTCGAAAGGCGAAAACGGCAGGTCACCATTGACGGGCGGCTAAAAGCTTGATAGACTTCCCCCCCGGTGTCTTGACGCGGCCTTGTCGCTAGCTGGGGCCTCTGGTATAATGCTTCCGTTTAATCGCTGGCGATGTAGATCGATCGCCGACGTAGCTCAATCGGCAGAGCAACCGCCTTGTAAGTGGTAGGTTATGGGTTCGATTCCCATCGTCGGCTTCCATAACCGCAGGATTGACCTTCTAGCCAGTTCGTCTCGTCGTGGTTGGTTTGCGAGGGGACGAACCGGCAAGCGGATCAACAAACATGATATTGGGCGGTTACCCAAGTGGCCAACGGGGACTGACTGTAAATCAGTTGGCAGAAGCCTTCGGAGGTTCGAATCCTTCACCGCCCACCTGGTGACAAGTGCATAGTCGGACCATCGGGATAGTCAGATAGTCACAAGGCTATGTGGCTATCTCAATGTTAGCCTGAAGGAGTAAATGCCCTCATAGCTCAGTCGGTAGAGCACGTTCTTGGTAAGAACGGGGTCATGGGTTCAAATCCCATTGAGGGCTCTGACGGCTGAAATTTGATGATGCGACATCAAGACAGTT
>JAQUAE010000358.1 GCA_028687395.1 Anaerolineales bacterium
GCTTTCCGCACCGTCTCGTTAGCGCGCAGGCTCTCCGCCGAGCCGCTGAGGACGATCTCTCCAGTCTGCAACACGTACCCTCGGTCGGCTACCTGCAGCGCCATGCGGGCGTTCTGCTCGACGAGCAGGATGGTCGTACCGCCCTTGTGTAGCTGCTGGATAGTATCGAAGATGCTATCCACCAGCACCGGCGCCAGGCCCATGGAGGGTTCGTCGAGCAAGAGCACCATGGGATCAGCCATCAAGCCACGAGCCATGGCTAACATTTGTTGTTCGCCGCCGCTGAGCGTGCCACCCAGTTGCGTGCGCCGTTCTTTGAGGCGGGGGAACAAGGTGAATACCTTGTCCAGGTTCTGGGAGATCGCCTTCTTATCCGTCTGGGAGTAGGCGCCCATTTCGAGGTTTTCGGTGACGGTCAGGCGGCCGAGGATGCGCCGCCCTTCGGGGACCTGGACGACGCCCTTGGAGACGATCTCGTGCGGCTTGAAGGCGTGTAAATCCTCGCCCGCCAGCCGGATGGTGCCTAGCCGGTGTTTCAAGATTCCCGAGATGGTCTTCAAAGTCGTGGATTTACCCGCCCCGTTTGCGCCAATCAGGGTGACGATTTCGGCTTCCTCGACGTGTAAGGAGATGCCCTTCAGCGCGTGGATGTTTCCATAGTACGAATGGACGTTTTCGAGTTCCAGGAGTGCCATGTCGTAATCTCCTCTCTAGGATGCTGGCACGGCTGAAGGGGTGGGGGCGTGGTCTCGCACGCTTCCCCGGCCGAGGTAGGCTTCGATCACGGTGGGATTGCCCTGAATTTCCGAGGGCAACCCTTCAGCAATCTTGGCGCCGTAATCCAGAACGGTGATCAACTCCGAGATACCCATGACCACGCGCATCTGGTGCTCGATCAGCAGGATGGTGATACCCAGCTCATCGCGCAGGCGACGGATAAGGTTCATGGTCTCTTGGGTTTCGCTGGGATTCATGCCCGCGGTGGGTTCGTCCAGCAGCAGCACCTTGGGTTTGCTCGCCAGGGCGCGGGCGATTTCGAGCTTGCGCTGGGCGCCGTAGGGCAGGTTCTTGGCCATCATGTCACCCTGGCCCGCCAGGCTGACGTAGCGCAGCAGGCGTATGGCTTCCTCGATGGCATCGCTCTCCTCGCGACGGGTGCGCGGGTCGCGCAGGATACCACCCAGCAAACCGGATTTCAGGTGTGGGTGCATCCCGACCAGGATGTTCTCTAACGCAGTCATATTCCTGAAGAGACGGATATTCTGGTAGGTGCGCGAGATACCGCGCTTGGTGACGCGATCCGGGGAGAGGCCGTTCAACAGTTTACCTTCGAGATATATCTCACCGCCATCCGTTGAGTAGAACCCAGTGATGCAGTTGAAGAAGGTGGTTTTCCCAGCGCCATTCGGTCCGATGATGCTCTGGATGCCGTGCTCTTTGACTTCCAGCTCAACATCACGCAGCGCAATCAAGCCGCCGAAGCGTTTGGTTACTTTTTTAGCCAGCAGGATTGCCATCTCTCATTTCTCCTATTTCGCTGGGGATTCCAGCGCCGCCTGGGTTTCGATCTCGGGCAGGACCTCTTCCTCGTGCAATTCGAGCTTACGCCTCTCCTCCGGCCACAGTCCTTCCGGTTTGATTAGCATCATCGCCACCAACACCGCGCCATAAACCAGCAAGCGGTATTCGGCGAACTCACGCAAGAGCTCGGGCAGGCCCACCAGGGCCAGCGCGCCGACGAACACGCCGGGGATACTGCCCATCCCACCGATGATGACCAGGGATAGGATATTGATCGACACCAGGAAGTTGAAGCTGTGCGGGTAAGCCGAGGTGAGTTTGGCTGCGAAGATGGTGCCACCCAGCCCCGAGAACAACGCACCAACCGCAAAGGCCATCAGCTTGGTGGTCACGTGGTTGATGCCCATCGCCATGGCGACATCCTCGTCCTCGCGCAACGCCATCCAGGACCTTCCCAGGCGGGAGTCCTTCAAGCGCCAGGCGATGAAGCCGACGATGCCGATGCCGATCAGGATGAGGTAGTAGAGGTGTTGTTGCGATCCGAGCGAATAACCGCCGATAGTGGGCACGGCAATCTGCTGGATGCCTTGCGTGCCGCCCAGGTAGGGTCGCAGCCAGTCCGATAGGGCCAGCAGGCGCACGATTTCACCAAAGCCGAGGGTGACGATGGCCAGGTAATCGCCGCGCATCTTCAACACTGGTAACCCAAGCACGATGCCGGAGAAGAATGTCATCGCCAGGGCGAAGGGGAGCGCCTGCCAGAAGGTCATGTTGAAGAAGCCCAGCTCAGGTGAGGTGAGCACCCCCATGGTGTAGGCGCCGATGGCGTAGAAGGCTACGTATCCAAGGTCGAGCAATCCGGCGAAGCCCACCACGATATTCAAGCCCAGGCCCATCAAGATGTACAGGCCGACGTTGTCCAGCACTTCGCTGAAGAAGATGCCCAGGACGGGAGGCAGAAGCAACAAGACGACGCCGATAGCCATGAAGCTCACCGTCCGATACAGCTTCTGTTGCGTTGGTGTGCGCACGACTTTTTCTTTTACAGGGCGTATCGAGCGGTAATAGGTTACTCCGCCGACCAGAACAAAGACCACCAACGCCCCGAAAACAGTCAAGCCGCTGTTGGCAAAGATCCACAGAAAGACGTAAGACAGGAAGCCCCAGCGGGTGACGATGGTGACCAGCAAGTCGCGCAACAAGCCGATCATCACGGTCCACAGGATAGCCTGTATCGTGGCATTGCGCAGTTTGGGTTCCATAGAAGAGACACCGGCGGCAGCCAACCCGCTGATCAGACCCGCCGCCAGCGGGACGGCCAGGCCGGCCGGGAAG
>JAQUAE010000359.1 GCA_028687395.1 Anaerolineales bacterium
ACCGTCAGTTGGCGACCAACCTGCGCCGGGCTGCGGAGCTGACCGCCTTCACCAACCAGGAGTTGCTTGATATTTACACCTTGCTCCGACCGGGACGCAGCTCATACACCCAGTTGATTACCCTGGCAGACCAGCTTGAGAACCAGCGCCAGGCCCCGCTCATAGCCCTCTTTATCAGAGAAGCGACCAAAATCTACCAGCAGCGCGGCATCATTGAATGAGGTTAGCATTCGCACCCAAACAGAGAAACCATCCAGTGGCCTTTAGCTGGCGCCAATCACAGCCTCATGGCAGAAAGGGTTGAATGATGACAAAAGAACTGCTCATGGGAATCGATATCGGCACACAAAGCACGCGGGTTGCCCTGCTTGACCCAGATGGCAGGGTTATCTCCAGTTCCAGCACACCACAGGAGATGGAAACGCCGAAGCCCGGCTGGGCGGAACAGGACCCGGACCTGTGGTGGCGCAATGTGGTGGAGAATATCCCCAAAGCGCTGGAGATTGCGAATGCTTCACCGTCGGATATTCTAGCGATCGGGGTGGGCGGTCAGATGCACGCTACCGTGCCACTCGACGATGGCGGGGATCCCCTCAGCCATGGCGTTCAACTGTGGTGTGACAAGCGCTCCGCCGGCCTGGTAGATGCATTCAAACTGGAGCCGCACCTGGACAAGGCGATGCAGCTTTCGGGTAATCCGCCGGTACCGGCCTGGCTTGGTTTCAACATCCAGTGGCTGAAAGTCCACCATCCCGACCTGTACGCACGCACCTGGAAGTTCATCACCTCACAGGGCTTTGTCAATTACCGCCTGACCGGGCAGGTCGCCACAGATTGGACCGAGGCCTCCGGGTCATTTTTGATGGATGCCCGAACGAAATCCTGGTCGCCTGAGCTGGTGAGCTATCTGGGTCTGGACATGGATAAGCTTGCCCCTCTTAAGCCTTCGACGGAGGTGCTGGCGGGCGTCACAGCCGAAGCCGCCAACCTGACTGGCTTGAAAGCCGGCACGCCTGTTGTGGGGGGGGCCGGCGATATGCTGTGTATGCTGATTTCGGCGGGCCTGACAGAGCCCGGTCGGGCAGCGGACATCACCGGCACAGCTTCGATCATGGCGGTTTACGTGGACGAACCGGTGATGGACCCGCGCCTGATGAACCTGCACCACGCTATCCCCGGCTGGATCCCGTTCGGCATCAGCGATTCCGGCGGCGGAGCGCTGAAGTGGTTCAAAGACAATTTCTGCCATACAGAGGCCGAACTGGCCGCGCAATCCGGGAGAGACGTTTACGACATCCTCAATCCCATGGCATCGCAGATCGAGCCCGGCAGTGAGGGGTTGCTCTTCTTCCCCTATCTGATGGGTGAGCGTTCTATGGGTTCGCCCTTCGCCCGGGGCGTGTTCTTCGGTCTGACACCGCGCAGCAACAAGGGGGCTTTGGTGCGCGCCATCATGGAGGGGGTGACTTTCGAGCTGCGCCGCACGCTGGAGATTGTGGAGGCGGCTGGCAACCAGGTAGACCGGGTTTACACAATTGGAGGTGGCGCACGCAGCGATCTGTGGTCCCAGATCAAAGCCGACATCTACCAAAGACCGGTCTACACCTTTGAGGCTTCCGAAGGGGGGATTTTAGGAGCAGCCATCCTGGCCGGGGTCGGTGCTGGGGTCTATCCCGATGTTCGCTCTGCAGCCGAGCAGTGCCTCCGCCTGGATAAGACCTTTGCGCCAAAACCGTCCTGCAGTGAGCGCTATGACTATTTGTATGATTTGTTCATCAACATTCACGATCGCCTGCAAGAGCCTTTTAACCAACTGACCGGCGTGCCCTAAACGACATGTCGATCTGAGCACTTTATAAGTTTCCAAAATTCAGTCGCCCAAGGCGGTGAAGCAGAAGGCCCAAACATTGAACCTTGAGCCTTTCAACCTAAAACCCGCACTACATAACCAAAAACCGCCAGAAGCGCTGGCGGTTTCCAGTTGATCTCAGGTAGCGGGGCCAAGATTCGAACTTGGGACCTTCGGGTTATGAGCCCGACGAGCTGCCACTGCTCCACCCCGCAACGTTTTCCCGGCCTAGCCTTCCTGTCGGGCGGGCTGACATTATAGCACGCCCACCTACCCCCGTCAAGGCGAAAGCGAATCTACGAACAACAACAGCCACATCTGCCAGTTGCTCACCATCGGCGCGCTCACAGCCGGCGTGGGCGTCGCCTGTGGCGTGCTCCCCGGCGGCGGCACCGGCACCACCGGGTTATCCCCCGGCATCTTCATGTGCCCATCCTCGTACGCCCAGCGCACCACCGCCCCCTCCGCCGTCGCCTCCGCGATCTGCGTCTGCAAGAAGACGTTTTCCGCCTCCTCCGCCTCCAGTTGCGCCTCCACCTTCGCCTTTTGCGCGCTCAACCGGCGCAAATCCGCCACCCGGTTGTTGAAATCCATCACCAGGATAGCCAGCAGCCCCACCCCCCCCACTGCCAGCGCCTGCTTCCAGCCAAACCGCATCCGCTTCATAGCCTCATCTTACCTCAGCCCGCTCCCGCGTGCAAGGCTACAATCCCCATCCTTAACACCTCCCTGAGCATACCACCCTCCCTTCGACTTCGTTCAGGGAAAGAGCCCTCCCTCCGCTCAGGGAGGCAGCCTCCACCGGGCTGAGCGGAGCAGTCTGCCCTGAGCGTAGTAGCCTGCCCTGAGCGTAGCAGCCCGCCCTGAGCGTAGTAGCCTGCCCTGAGCGTAGTCGAAGGGCCTCCCCTCGCCGTGTGTCATCCCGAGCGCAGCGAGGGATCTTTCAAGTAAATCAAAACTCTCACTACCATCCCACAAATA
>JAQUAE010000025.1 GCA_028687395.1 Anaerolineales bacterium
GAAATTGGCGTTGAGCACCAGCACTGGCTCGTACATGACGCTCTCCAAAACTCCGCAGATTATAGCATGGGAAGCTGGCGATTGCGCGGGTGAAGTGGCCAGAAAGGGGACAGGCGCGCATAAGGGGTAGGGGAGTGAGGTAAAATATACGGACGTAGCGGGCGCCAGGGAGCGTTCCACGGGCTGATATGGAGGCAAGGCAAGATGGCCTTGGCGACGAAGCGAAGGAGAGCCCGCCGGGCGGGAGGGGATATGGGGTAACACGGCAGTAAGCCAACCATGTGGTGAGCTCCCGCGCCCTCGCCACGGAGGGCGCTTTTGATTAATGCATTGGAGGCAGGCATGAAGATGGCCATCGACGAACAAGTCCAGTACTTGATGCGCGGCACGGAATACGGCGACGAGGAGCTAAAGCAGGCCATGGCGGCGGAGCTACGCCAGCGACTGGTGGAGGCTGGAAAAGAAGGTCGCCCGCTGCGGGTGTACTGCGGTTACGACCCGCGCACCGCCGACCTGCACCTGGGACACACCATCACGATGCGCAAGCTGCGCCAGTTCCAGGAGCTGGGGCACGAGGTGGTCTTTTTGGTCGGCACGTACACCTCGCTGATCGGCGACCCTTCGGACAAGGACGTGCTGCGCCCGCAGCTCTCTCCCGAAGAGGTGGCGCGCAACGCGCACACTTACGCCGAGCAGGCTTACAAGGTGCTGGACCGGGAGAAGACGCTGGTGCGCTTCAACGCCGAGTGGCTCTCCAGGCTGGATTTCGCCGACCTGATCCGCCTGGCCTCCAACTTTACCTTGCAGCAGTTCCTGACGCGGGAGAATTTCAAGCTACGCTGGGAGCGGGGCGACGCCATCTACCTGCACGAGACGTTCTACTCGATCATGCAGGGCTACGACGCTTATGCCTTGAAAGCCGACGTGCAGGTGGGTGGCACCGACCAGTTGTTCAACCTCGTAACCGCGGCGCGTAAGGTGATGACCTTCCTGGGCGAGAAGCCCAACATTGCCATCATCATGGGCATCCTGCCGGGCACCGACGGGGTGGTGCGGATGAGCAAATCGTTAGGCAACCACATCCCGCTGAACTCGACCGCAGAGGATATGTACGGCAAGGTGATGAGCATCCCGGACATGGCGATGGGCAGCTTCTTCCGCCTGGTAACGCGTTGGACGCCGAAGGAGATCGAGGCGATCGAGGCCGACCTGCAGACGGGGAAGCAGCACCCGCGCGACGTGAAGATGAAGCTAGCGCGGGAGATCGTGGAGATCTTTTACAGCGCCGAGGCCGCCCGCCAGGCAGAGGAAGCCTTCGTGCGCGTCTTCCAGCAGGGCGACCTGCCGGAGGACATGCCGGTCTACCAGCTCAAGGGCGGGCAGAGCGTGCTGGACGTGCTGGTGGAGGGCAAGCTGGTGGGCAGCAAGAGCGAGGGCCGCCGCCTGGTGGAACAACAGGGTGTGCGCCTGGATGGCGAGACGCTGGCCGACGCTAACCAGGAGTTCCCGCGGGCAGGCATCCTGCAGGTGGGCAAGCGGCGCTACCTGCGCGTGGTGAGCTGAACGGCGGCGGCCGCTCAGGGCTGCATGGCGGCTTTCAAGAGGGAGGCGCCGATCTCGGCGGCGAGGTTGGGGTCTTTCTCCTCGAGCAGCACAGCAACGGCATAAGAAGCGCCGCCCCAATCGGGCAGAGCGCCACCCAGGTACCAGGTGATCAGCTCGCCAGCGCTGCCCTCATCCACGCTGGTCGCCTGCCAGATGCTCCCTTCCGCTTGAGCCAGGGAGGCGGCAAGCGCGGAAGCTTGTGCAGCCTCCAGCCACTGGAGGGGCTTTTCCCCCTGAGGGAGCACCACCCAACCGGCGCTGGGGGTGTTCACGGCCGAGACCAGCAGCGGGGCAGGGCGCAGCCCCTGCTGGCTGATGGCCGCGGCGAGCAAGGCGGCCTGCAGCGGGCTGAGGTGCTTATCTTGATTTCCGGCAGAGGGGAGCTCGGGGGAGAGCAGGGGGATATACGGCTGAAGCTCCAGCCCCGCAGGGACCTGCCCTTCAGGAAAGAAATCGGTGAGCAATTCCCCGGCGGGGTAGATTCCCAGCGCCGCCCGGTTGAAGAGGGGGGTGGCCGGGTCCTGGATGAGGCTTTCCCAGTCCGCTTCGAGCTGATTGGCGTCGAAGGTGGGATGGGAAGCCATGACCAAGATTTCCCCATTTTGAGCATTGAGCAGCAGCAGCGCGCCGCGGTGACCGGCGAGGGCTGAGTCGGCCAGGCGCTGCAAGTCCAGGTCGAGGGTGGTGCGCACGTTCAATCCCGGAGGCGGCTGGCCGTAGAGCAGGTGATTCCACCACAGGGTCAGGCCGGGGTAGCCGCGCGTGCCGCGCAGGTAGTCATCCAGGCTGGCTTCCAGTCCCGACTGGCCGTAAAGGGGGTTGTTATAGCCGATGACCGGGCTGAGGGGGGGATGCAGCACCTGGCGCTGGTACTCGCCGGGCTTGCCGGTGGAGATGGCCAGGGGTGCGTTGCGGCGGTCGAGGATGGCGCCGCGCAGGACGTAGCGCTCGGCGATGGCACGGCGGGCGTTATCGGTACGGGTGAGCAGGTCAGGGCCGCGGTAGACCGCCCACCAACCGGCAACGATGGCGCAGGCAGCCAGACCGGCCAGAAGGGCGCCGCTCAGGTTGAGGTAGGGGCGGGAATCGGGGAGCGGGGCGGGCGGCGCCTCGGAGCGGCGGCTGATGTGCAACAGGAGCAAGAGCGACATCCAGGAGGTGAGCAGGGAGGAACCGCCGTAGGAGACGAAGGGCAGGGTGACGCCGGTGAGGGGGAGCAGGCGCAGGTTGCCGCCGATGATGAGGATGCTCTGCCCGGCAAGGTGGGCGGTGAGGCCGGCGGCCAGGTAGCGGCGAAAGCGGTCGGGGGCGTTCAAGGCGACAGTCAGGCCGCGAGCGGTGAGCAGGGCGAGCAAGGCGATCAAGCCCAAGGCGTTGAGCAGGCCGCCTTCCTCAGCGATGGCAGCGAAGATGAAGTCGGAGTGGGGGATGGGCACCAGGCTGGGGTTGCCCATTCCCGGCCCGCGACCGAGCAGCCCGCCGCCAGCAATAGCCAGGAGGGACTGGACGATCTGGTAGGAGCGCCCGGAGGGGTCCAACCAGGGGTTGATCCAGGCGTCGATGCGCAGGCGGACGACGTCGAAAAGGGCGTAGCCGGTGGCGCCGGCGGCCAGGATTCCCAGGGCGCCGAGGGCCAGGAAGCGGGCGCGGCCGGAAGCGATGTAGACGATTGCGGCGTAGAGGCTGAGGAAGAGGGTGGCGGTGCCCAGGTCGCGCTGGGCGACGAGCAGGAGCAGGGCCAGGCCGGTCATCAGCAGGGTGGGGGTGAGCTGGAGGAGGGTGGTGGGCGCTGCCTGGGGGAGGCGGGAGAGGCCCGGGGAGGTGAGCGCCCAGGCGCTGCTACCGGCCAGGTAGGCGGCCAGGTAGACGATGAGCAGCAGCTTGAGCGGCTCGGAGGGCTGCAGGTAGATGCCGCAGCAGCCCAGCCAGAGGCGCGGCAGGTCGCCGCCGGCCGGGTTGGAACCGAAGATGAGCGTCAGGGCGGTGAGCAGCAAGCCGGAGGTGAGAGCCAGGTACTTGTAGCGGCGCAGGAAGGCCAGGTCGGAGGGCAGGCGCATGCCCAGGATGAACAATGCCAGGACGACGAGCAGCCACAGGGACTGGCGCATGCCGAAGTAGGGGGAGAGGCGCCAGATGGTGAGCAAGCCCCAGCCACTCAGCAGGGCTGCGGCGGGCAGCAGGTAAGGGTCGCACTCGGGCAGCCAACGCAGGCTGGCGCGGTGGGCGAGGAGGAGCATGCCCAGCCAGATGGCCACCCCCAGCCAGTGGTCCCACCGGTAGCTGACCTGCCAGGAGCGCTCACGGCCGGCGGGGGAGAGGCTGAGGATAGCGGCGAAGGCGAGGATGAAGACGGCGGCCAGGACGAGGAGGCGAGCCTGGCGGCGGTCGGAGGGCAGCTCGAAAGCGGAGGCCAATGCGGCGGGGCGCAGGGAGGGCAAGGCGCTTACTTCACTCCCAGGTATTTATCCAGCAGCAGGGACAGGCGCTGGCGGGTGGAATCGGGGATGGCGCCGGGTTGGGAGATGATGGCGCCGGCGAGGGCCTGCCCGCAAGCGCAGGCGCGCTGCGGGGTGAGATTGCGCACCAGGTTGCGCACGGATTGCTGGGCGTGCTGGGTGTTGCGATTGAGGATCTGGACGACTTGCTCGACGGTGACGGGCTGCTCACTGATATGCCAGACGTCGTAGTCGGTGACGTGGGCCATGACGGCGTAGCAGATCTCGGCCTCGCGGGCGAGGAAGGCTTCGGGGGCGGTAGTCATGCCAATGATGGACATGCCCCAGGAGCGATAGATGTTGGACTCGGTGCGGGTGGAGAAGCGCGGCCCCTCGATGGTAATAAAGGCGCCGCCGGCGTGAGCGGCGATGCCGGTGCGGTGCACAGCTTCATACACCTGGCTGGAGAGGTCGGCGCAGAAGGGGTCGGGGACGCTGAGGTGAACGACGCACTCGTCTTCGAAGAAGGAGCGCTTGCGGGCGTGGGTGAAATCGAAGAGGCCATCGGGGACGACGATGTCGCCGGGGACGTAGTCCTCGCGCAGGGAGCCGCAGGCGCTTATGCTGACGATGCGCTCGACGCCGAGGAATTTCAGGGCATAGATGTTGGCGCGGTAATTGACCTGGGTGGGGGAGTAACGGTGACCAGCGCCGTGACGGGCGAGGAAAGCCACGCGACGCCCCTCCAACCAGCCCATCACAATGGGGGCGCTGGGATTGCCGAAGGGGGTGGACACTTCACGCTGCTCGACTTCCTCGAGATCAGGCATGTTATAGATGCCTGAGCCGCCGATCACAGCCAGTACGGGGGTGTCATTCATGAAAGGTTCTCCTGGTCAGGCGCGCATGGCGGGATAGGTGAGGTTCAAGCGCCATCCTCGATCTCGATCAGCAGGGTGATCTGCCCGCAGCGGAGATGATCTTGCGAGGCGAGGATCACCGGCATGGAGACTGGTTCGTCGTTGAGGAAGGTGCCGTTAGTGGAGCGCAGGTCTTCGACCCACCAGTGGCCCTGACGGAAAAAGAGGCGGGCGTGCCGGGCGGAAATGGTGGGGTGCTCCAGGGGAAACTCACAGGCGGGGTCGCGGCCGAGGGTGAGCTCGGGCAGGCGGGTTTGAAAGGGGACGCCCTCGCTGGCGAGGGTGGAGGTGAGGGCCAGCAAGGGGGACTGGCGGGAAGCCAGGCTGGCGCCGCGCTGTTTCAAATCCCGCCAGAGGGAGAGAAAAGCCCAGCCGAGAAAGACGTACAGGCTGGCTGCCAGGAGGAGGCGTAAGGCAAGCAGAATTGGTCCGCTCATGGGGAGATCAGAGGGTTTCGGCGGGGGGGTTGAGCTGCACCTGCTGCGTCTCGGATGGTCCGCAGGGGTCCTGGCTATAGACGAGAGGCACGCCGGCGAGGGAGATGACGTCGCCAGGCTGCAGGAAGACGTGGTGGACGGGCTGCCCGTTGACGAAGGTGCCGCCGGTGGATTCCAGGTCGAAGAGCATGAAGCGGCCACGCACGGCGCGCAGTTGGGCGTGGATGCGGGAGATGCGTGGGTCGGCGATGACCAGGTGATTATCCGGTCGGCGGCCGATGTTGATCACGGGACGGGTGAGGGGGATGGTCTGGACGCCATCGACGATGAGGAAGGCGTTGGGCGGGGTGGAAGCGCCGGCGTCGGAGGCTTCCACTTCCAACTCGGTGGTCTGGGCAAGCTTCTCCCCGCTGATGTGGGCGAAGAGGTCGATCTGATCGGGGGGCAGGCTGGGGTCTTCCTGGACGCGCAATACGGGCCGGCTGGCGAAAACCAGGCCGCCCTGAGTGGCCACCTCCTGGAGGATCTCGATCCACTGCTCGTGCAATTCAGGGCGTGAGAGCAGGCCCGCGGCCTGGCCGGGGTGGGCGACGAGGACGTACAGGTTGGGAGCGACCGCCTGACCATCCTGGGAGAGGCGCATGCCGGCGCGCATGGCGGCCACCAGGCGCGCCGGCATGCCGGGGTGAGCACCGTTGGCGGTGAAGAGCCTTTTCAAGCTGCCCTCGATCAGGTTCTGGAGGCGGGATTCGAGGGCGGTTAAAGTATCGTTCATAGAAAAACCCTGGGCGCTGTCGCCCACGTTAGCGGTTATTATAGAGGAGAGGCAGGGAATGTGCAAGCCTGGGCGCCGGGGCGCAGGCGAATATCCGGTATACTGTTGATTATGAAGAACGAGTCGCTGGCAGGATACCGGGAAGTGGAGCACGCAGCCGATTGGGAGCTGGAAGTGTGGGCGCCCGACCTGGTTGGGCTGCTGGAGCAGGCGGCGCGGGGCATGTACGCCCTGTGCGGGATGCGCGTGCTGGGGGAGGGGCGGCAGCGCGGCGAGCTCAACCTGCCCAACGCGGAGCGGGAGCGCCTGCTGGTGACTTTCCTGAACGAGCTGCTCTACCTGCTAGAGAGCGAAGGGTTGGGTTTCGATGGGTTCGACCTGGAGCTGAGCGAGGCGGGCTTACGCGCCAGGCTGGAAGGGGGGAAGGCCAGCCCGACGAGCAAGGAGATCAAAGCCATCACCTATCACAAGCTGCAAGTGCGGCAGGGGGCAGGGGGGCTGCGGGTGAACATCGTCTTCGACGTGTGAGAGGCGTGCGATTCTTGGAGGTCAAGATGGTCAGCCTGAAGGATTTACACAAGATCAGCGATTACGAGTGGGAGATTCCCAAGAGCGCCCGGGAGGACATGCGCGTGCCGGTGCGCATCTTCGCCACCCGGCGGCTGCTGGAGATGGCCATGGTGGACGAATCGCTGCAGCAAGCGATCAACTCGGCAACGCTGCCGGGGCTGGTGGGGCACGTGGTGGTGATGCCGGACATGCACCAGGGTTACGGGTTCCCGATCGGGGGCGTGGCAGCCACGCGCTACCCGGAGGGGGTGATCTCGCCGGGGGGCATCGGGTACGACATCAACTGCGGGGTGCGCCTGCTGGGGACACGCATCCCGGTCGACAGCGCGGTGGGACACCTGGACAGGCTGGTCTCGGCGCTGGACCACTATTGCCCGAGCGGGGTGGGCACGACGGGACACCTGAAGGTGGGCGAGAAGGAGCTGGCGGATGTGTGCCGGGAGGGCAGCCGCTGGGCGCTGAAGCAGGGCATGGCGAGCGAAGACGACCTGCGGCGCACGGAGGAGGGCGGGCGGCTGGAGGGGGCGGACCCGGCGGCAGTGAGCAAGCGGGCGAAGGAGCGCGGCCGGGCGCAGATCGGCACGCTGGGGGCAGGCAATCACTTCATCGAGGTGGACGTGGTGGAGCAGGTCTTCGACGCCGGTGCGGCGCGGGCGATGGGGCTGGCGGAAGGGATGCTGAGCGTGCAGATTCACTGCGGCTCGCGCGGCTTCGGGCACCAGGTGTGCACGGATTACGTGGACGAGTTCCAGGGGGCGGTGAAGCGCTACGGGATTCGCCTGGTGGACAGGGAATTGGTGTGCGCGCCGTTGAGCTCGCCGGAGGGCAAGGCTTACCTGGCGGCGATGCGCTGCGCAGCCAATTACGCCTTCGCCAACCGCCAGGTGCTGGCTCATTACGCCCGCCGGGCGTTCGAGGAGAGCCTGGCAGGCAAGGTGGACGACTGGCATCTGCACCAGGTGTACGACATCGCTCACAACATGGGCAAGATCGAGAAGCACACTGTCGAAGGGGAGGAGGTGACGGTGTGCGTGCACCGCAAGGGGGCGACGCGGGCCTTCGGGCCTGGCTTCATGGGATTGCCGGAGGAGTACCGGGCGATTGGGCAGCCGGTGTTGGTGCCGGGCAGCATGGGCACCGCCTCCTGGGTGCTGGTGGGGACGCAAACCAGCATGGAGCGCTCCTTCGGCTCGAGCTGCCACGGGGCGGGGAGGACGATGAGCCGCGCGCAGGCCAAGAAGCGAGTGTGGGGGGAGGCGCTGCGCAAGGACCTGGAGGGCATGGGCATTCACGTGCGCGCCGGCTCGATGGCGGGGCTGGCCGAGGAAGCGCCGGAGGCGTACAAGGACGTCGACGACGTGGTGGAAACGGTGGTGGGGGCCGGCATCGCCCGCAAGGTGGCGCGGCTGAGGCCGGTGGCAGTGGTCAAGGGGTGAGGCTGGGAACTCCAGGCGATGGGGGCGTGCAGGTTGGGGATGGTGGGTGGACTCGCCGTCGAAACGGAAACAACCCAAAGCCAGACACATGCTAAACAACGTGGCGCGTACCCACCGTCAGCTGCACGCATTGTTAGCTTGCCCTGTGGTTAAACCCGACTTGATGGTTGCTGACGTACTTTAACTTCGCGATTAATTCTTGGACTCAACTCTTTTTCGGCCACTTCCAAATCATAGCGAACCTGTAAACGAAGCCAGACCGCCGCACTCGTACCGAAATAACGCGCCAGACGCAAGGCAGTATCCACTGTAATGGAGCGCTCCCCATTGACGATCTGGCTGATGCGAATGGGTGTCACGCCAATATCATGCGCTAATCGATACTGAGTCAGGCCGAGCGGTTTCATGAAGTCCTCGAGCAGAACTTCGCCTGGGTGAATAGGAGACAAACGTTTATCCATCATATGTTCTCTCATCCGTGGTAATCCACAATTTCAACATCTCTCGCCTTGTTATCCGACCACTTGAAGCAAATACGCCATTGGTCATTGATGCGGATGCTATATTGCCCAGCTCGATCACCTTTCAATTTTTCGAGCCGATTACCGGGAGGAGCGAGCAAATCCTGCAAGTCTTCGGCATCATCGAGATAAAGCAATTTTCGGCGAGCGGTTCGTTGGATGTCTTTCGGCAATTTGTTGGAGATTTGACCATGAAAGATCTTCTCGGTTTCAGCCGAAGCGAAAGACACGATCATAACCCGATAATATCACGTGTCGATAATATTTTCAAGGATTGAGACTCAAAAGGCAAGCTAACGGTGAGCGTTACCCGCTGGTGGGTGGGACGAGATAACGCCGCTTTGACGGAACCAACTTCAAGCCACGAAAACTGCCTGAAAACGCGCAGACTCCCACCAGTCGGGTGCACGCTGTGTTAGCCCGCTCTTTCTTACGATGTTCAAATCCGAGATCTTAAGAACTGCCCCAACAACTTCGTTGGACATCCGATAACAATTTGTGAAGTAGGACGCCACCTACTTTGCAGGGCTACCAACCAATATTTTAGTGTTCCAGGTGGGTTTTCTCGGAAACCAAATATTGGACCACCACTTGTACCCTCTATATTTTGAATTCCTTTTCCCAAAGTAATTTTACCGATAAATTGAGGAGAGGATGTTTTTGCAATCCCATTAGGCCATTTATTGAGAGGTTCGACATCAAAGAGGGCAGAGGTTATATTAATATACTCAGGCGTAATTTCAAGCAACTCGTAAGGAACTCCAATAAGCTTATAGAAATCGAACTTGTTTGGTTGCAAATCCCACACTTCTTCAGTTAACGGTTTTATATTATTTGCTTCAAGAAGTTGACAATAATAACGGGAGAGAGCAATCACACCATAATCATATTCTAATTCGTCTGGTGAATACTCAGGGAATGCATTTTCGTATGCAAATGGTATGTTTTCTACATGTTTTGCACCATCCCCCATTTTATCGATAAGCGCACAGCTTATTATTTTCGTCCCATTTGCCTTTAGGGTTTCTATTTCACGAAGACAGTGTCCCGCAGTAACCAAAAACCAATGATTTTCTACAGAGAGTACGAAAGCCGTAATAATGAACTGACGCGAAATACTGCCTTCTTGGACTGTAAATAGTATTGGCACTAGATGCTTATGGAAAAAGTGAACGATCGGATCATCATCAACCATATTTACTTCCAATATAGATCTGCAAAAAACATACACGTATAACGCAAGTTTGCGGTATATTTAGCTGTATCTAGTCCTAATGAATATTATACACCGAGGCTGGCATGCTTCCACCAAAAAAAAGACTCCTTGATCAGGTCCGCGATCGGCTGTAGTTGAAGAATTACACCTGCCGCTCTAATCAATCGTATCTAAATTGGATCATACAACATACCCTGTTTCACAACGAACGCCAACCGAACGATCTGGGAGATTTAGAAATCGAGCAATTTCTCCCCCATTTGGCTGCCAGGAAAAAAGATGCCGCAACATACCAATACCATGCGCTGAGTGCATTGCTTTTTGTACTGATTAGGACTTGATGCCGCTCGAGTTGATGGTTCAGTTCGTTCAGGCGAGGAAGAAATAACATCTAACGACAGCGCTTTCGAAGACCGAGGTCGAACGAGCGCTGCGCCAGATGTGCAGCGTGGAGATGTGTCCATGGCGCACGTTCTTCTCGTGCACCGAATCGAGCGAGGCTTGTTTGAGGGGGAAGGCGACTTCAATGAGGCGTTTATCGGTCATAAGTTTCACCATTTCGGCGGTTTATGGATGATGCCGGTTGAATCCTTCATAGTGGCTGGAAATTGGCTGGCAGCCAGGGCGCCCTTACGGATAGGCTTGACGAATGTGGCATATTTGCGCAACTCATGGCTGGGGCTGGCTGGGCGGGGATTGAGAACACCTACGGGTAGTTTCAATTCATTCTGGACTATCTTGACCGGCTCAACCAGGTCCGAGTCGTTGGAAAGTAATATTGCCACCTGGTATTCACCTTTATAGCCATCGTTGATCATATGGGCGGCAATATTGACATCCGAGCCTTTTTCTTCGGTCTTGAATACGCGCGCATAGCGTGGCTTGGATGGGAGGCTGCCTACCATAGGCATCATCACCTCATGCTCCAGAAAATGACCATAGATGATATCCAGGTTGGGAATGGTGCGCAGCGCCCTTAGATAGACTTGTTGACGGTTGGGTTGATCGGGATCATTGGGACGTGCTGATACCAGGGCAGTGAAATATTTTATTTTCAGGATCTGGTTCTTGGGGAGTAACAGCTGGCACAAGCGACGAATATCGAGCCACTTATACGGCGTACCTTTAACCGCGCCGTAGTACAGGTTAAATCCGTCCACATAGACGTAAGTTCTCATCGTTGCCTCAACAGCCGGATGGCGGGATAGTTGTGGACGGTTAAATTAAAAGCAGAGGCGGCGCAGAGCCGCCTCGCGCCCTGCTCCCGAAGGAGCAGGGGGGATGTATCTATTTTATAGCACGAATAACCAGTTTTGTCAAACCTCTTCGAGACAGTGTTATTTAAACTTCAAAAGTGAACCGTTTAAAGCTGAAAAGTGAACTCTAGATCATGCGCTTCAAACAAGGATTTAAAGCTGAAAAGTGAACTGATCATGGTAGATTTCTCACCAAAAAGAGGCT
>JAQUAE010000026.1 GCA_028687395.1 Anaerolineales bacterium
CGCGCCGCCAGCCTGCTCCAGGAGCTGGAAGCCTGGATGGTGGAGCGCGAATACACCTCGGTGACGCAGATGAAGGGCAGCATGAGCCAGAAGTCGGTCGCCGAACCCGCCGCCTTCGAGCGGACGAACTACATGACCGTGCTCTCTACTTACTAATTTCACTTCAACGCGATGGGAAGCAAAAAAAACCACCGGGGTGAACCGGTGGGTTTTCTTTTCAACTGGGGGGGCGCCTGAACGTACCCTGCGCCCCATCCTGCCTCGACGATGATGGAGTCAGATGAATCCGGTAGGTGACGGGCGCCGCCGGACGGTAAAGCGGTGGTTAAGCTTCCGCTTCGCCGACCTCGGAATGCTTCTTGTGGCGGTACACGATGCGCCCGCGTGACAGGTCGTAAGGGGACATCTCCACCCGCACCCGGTCCCCTAACAGGATGCGGATATAGTACTTGCGCATCTTACCCGAGAGATACGCCAGCACTTCGTGCTCGTTGTCCAGGCGCACCTTGAATTGTGTGCCGGGCAGCGCTTCCACGACAGTACCTTCGACTTGAATTTTGTCATCGTCCTTAGCCATAGGCACCTCCGGAAAGTAATGGGCATGGCAGGCGCGCCACGCGCTTATTCAGGCTCGGTATACTGGCGGCGCTTGATACGGCGGATCGCCTTCTTCTTCTGTATGCGGCGGAGCTCACTCTTGGAGACGAACCAGCGCTTCCGGCGCACAGTGCTCAACACGCCGCTCTTGGCAACCTTTTTGCGAAAGCGCTTGAGCAACGAATCCTGCGATTCGTTAGGACGCAAATTCACGAAAGCCACTTCTCTCACCTCCTTTCCCGTAGAGGATACCGTCGCAGGTTCAGGCGGGTCTCAAAAAAAAGCCCGGCAGGCGTTCACGGACCCAGCCGAGCGATAACGACTTGCAACGTGGACACAATGAACCTAAACCGATATGCTCACTCCTGAAAGATGTACTTTGTAAAGAGTGGACGGGTGAACGCTTAAGGCTATTATAACAGAGCCAGAATTAATTGTCAATTAATGTTAATGAAAAAGCTCCTTGGCAATGACCTACTCTCCCAGGGGGTCGCCCCCCAAGTACCATCGGCGCTGACGGGCTTAACGACCGGGTTCGGAATGTGGCCGGGTGTACCTCCGCCGCTAGAATCACCAAGGAGCTGATTCACAAAGTAAAGGTGGCAATCGAATAGGCGCTTATGAAACGAAAAGTGTCGAGTTCTCCGCATCACGGTATAAGCCCTCGACCATTAGTACAGCTTAGCTGAGCACATTACTGTGCTTACACATGCTGCCTATCAAGCAGGTAGTCTTCCTGCGGTCTTACCCCTTCGCTTGCGCTCAGGGTGAGGGATCTTATCTTGAGGCGAGTTTCCCACTTAGATGCTTTCAGCGGTTATCTCTGCCAGACGTGGCTACCCAGCGATGCCGTTGGCACGACAACTGGCACACCAGAGGTCTGTCCACCCCGGTCCTCTCGTACTAGGGGCAGCTCCTCTCAAATCCCTTGCGCCCACAGCGGATAGAGACCGACCTGTCTCACGACGGTCTGAACCCAGCTCGCGTACCGCTTTAACGGGCGAACAGCCCGACCCTTGGGACCTTGTCCAAGCCCCAGGATGCGATGAGCCGACATCGAGGTGCCGAGCGAGGTCGTCGATGTGAACTCTTGGACCTCACCAGCCTGTTATCCCCGGGGTAGCTTTTATCCGGTAAGCCACAGCCCTTCCACTCGGTACTGTGGGATCACTAAGCCCGTCTTTCGACTCTGCTCGACGCGTTGGTCTTGCAGTCAAGCTCCCTTATGCCTTTGCACTCTCCGGCTGGTTTCCATTCAGCCTGAGGGAACCTTTGGGCGCCTCCGTTACCTTTTAGGAGGCGACCGCCCCAGTCAAACTGCCCACCTGGCACGGTCCCCCACCCGGTTAACGGTATGGGGTTAGGGTCTCGACATAATCAGGGTGGTATTTCACCGGTGGCTCCACCGAGGCTAGCGCCCCAGTTTCACAGCCTCCCACCTATTCTACACAGATCATGCCCAAACTCAATGCCAAGCTGCAGTAAAGCTCCACGGGGTCTTTTTGTCCTGCTGCGGGTAACGCGCATCTTCACGCGTATTTCAATTTCACCGGGTCCCTCGTTGAGACAGTGCTCCAGTTGTTACACCGTTCGTGCGGGTCGGAACTTACCCGACAAGGAATTTCGCTACCTTAGGACCGTTATAGTTACGGCCGCCGTTCACCGGGGCTTCGGTTCAGAGCTTCGCTTACGCTAACCCCTCCCCTTAACCTTCCGGCACTGGGCAGGTGTCAGCCCCTATACATCGCCTTACGGCTTTGCAGAGACCTGTGGTTTTGTTAACCAGTCACTAGAGCCATTTCACTGCGGCCCCCCCGCGCTCCACCTGAATTAGCTTCACGCAGGGAGGCACCCCTTATCCCGAAGTTACGGGGCTAGTTTGCCTAATTCCTTAACGAGGGTTTTCCCGTTCGCCTTGGTATGTTCTACCCGTCTACCAGTGTCGGTTTGCGGTACGGGCACTCAGAAATCAACGCTTAGAGGCTTTTCTCGGCAGTAAGGCTTAGCCACTTCCGCCTCAAGGGCTCGCATTCGCGCCTCAGCTCAGTCTACGGATTTTCCTATAGACCTCATCGCCTACACGCTTACACCCACACGACCAATCGTGGGCTGGCCTACCTCACTGCGTTCCCCCATCGCTCCTCCTGAGTGGTTCCGGAATGTTGACCGGATGTCCATCGCCTACGCCTTTCGGCCTCGGCTAAGGCCCGACTAACCCGACGCGGATTGACCTGGCGTCGGAAACCTTAGACTTACGGCGAACACGGTTCTCACGTGTTTTACGCTACTCATGCCTGCATTCTCACTTCTGTCCGCTCCAGCCGTCCTTTCGGTCGACCTTCACCGCTGACAGAACGCTCCCCTACCGTCCCAGCTTACGCTGAGGCTCATAGCTTCGGTGCCAGACTTAGCCCCGTTACGTTTTCCGCGCAGGACCACTTGACCAGTGAGCTATTACGCACTCTTTAAAGGGTGGCTGCTTCTGAGCCAACCTCCTGGTTGTTCGTGCAGTCCCACATCGTTTCCCACTTAGTCTGGACTTGAGGACCTTAGCTGATGATCTGGGCTGTTTCCCTTTCGACCACGAAACTCATCTCCCGTAGTCCGACTGCCATGCTCTGGAGTACCGGCATTCGGAGTTTGGTTGGGTTCGGTAAGCAGTAAGCCCCCTAGCCCATCCAGTGCTCTACCTCCGGTACTGAACGCATGACGCTAGCCCTAAAGCTATTTCGGGGAGAACAAGCTATCTCCGAGTTCGTTTGGCATATCACCTCTACCCACAGCTCATCCCCTAACTTTGCAACGTTAGTAGGTTCGGGCCTCCACGAGCGGTTAGACTCGCTTCACCCTGGCCATGGGTAGCTCACCCGGTTTCGTGTCTAATCCTTGCGACTGTACGCCCTATTCAGACTCGCTTTCGCTACGGCTTCGGGTGTCACTCCCTTAACCTTGCCACAAAGATTAACTCGCAGGCTCATTCTCCAAGAGGCACGCCGTCAGGCCTAGCGGCGCGCATCCGGCTTTCGCCGGCGCACAGACCCGCCATTAGCCCTTCGACTGCTTGTAAGCTTACGGTTTCAGGTTCTATTTCACTCCCCTCACCGGGGTGCTTTTCACCTTTCCCTCACGGTACTTGTTCCCTATCGGTCGCCAAATGTATTTAGCCTTGGAGAGTGGACTCCCCAGCTTCCCACCGGATTAGCGTGCCCGGTGGTACTCAGGTACCCAACGGGAGTCGATCCATTTTCACATACGGGACTGTTACCCTCTTTGGTTGGCTTTCCCACACCATTCTGCTAACAGACCGATTTGTAACTCCCATGTGCTGGGCCCTACAACCCCGCATTAGCAAGCTAATGCGGTTTGGGCTCTTCCCCGTTCGCTCGCCACTACTAAGGGAATTGTCTCTTTTCCTCTGGGTACTTAGATGTTTCAGTTCCCCAGGTTCCCCTCTCCTGGTCTATGGATTCAACCAGGAGATGCCGTTGGAACGCAACGGCGGGTTTCCCCATTCGGACATCCCCGGATCAAAGCCTGTACACGGCTACCCGAGGCTTATCGCAGTGTCCCACGTCCTTCATCGGCATTTGGCGCCTAGGCATCCACCGTAAGCTCTTAGTAGCTTACTCCGTGATGCGGAGAAATCGAAACTTTTCGCAATGCGCCTATTCAATTTTTAAGGTGCCGCCGGCTTCCCGGCTTAGCGGTTGACCGCTAACGGCTGTCCCTCACGTTCCCGTCAGGGGCATGCGCCCACTTTCAACCTGCTTCCCCTTCAGACAAGGCGACCCGGCTAACCGCCGGGTCGTCTTCTCCCTTGCGATTATGCCTGCCCTGCCTTTAGTCCTTCTGCGCGAAATCCAATCTCTCTTCTTCTCTCTCTTCCGGGTCACTCAGTCAGGTGGAGATGACGGGACTCGAACCCGTGACATCCGCCTTGCAAAGGCGGCGCTCTCCCATCTGAGCTACATCCCCAGGGCACAACCTGTGGGGCTGTGGGCCTGACTGGATTCGAACCAGTGACCCCTGCGTTATCAGCACAGTGCTCTAACCACCTGAGCTACAGGCCCATCTGCCTGAAACCTTAGCAACTGAGAAGTGATAGAAAGCTTTCCCCTGACACCCAGCGTCTCCCACCGCAGGGAGACGGGTTTGGGAGTTAGAGCTACGATCGGCATTGGCGGACGAACCGCTTGCTCGACCTTCGCTCAGGTCTCCATAGAAAGGAGGTGATCCAGGCGCACCTTCCGGTACACCTACCTTGTTACGACTTCGTCCCAGTCACCAGCCCCACCTTCGACGGCTCCCTCCTTACGGTTAGGATACCGGCTTCAGGTGTTGCCAGCTCCCATGACGTGACGGGCGGTGTGTACAAGGCCCGGGAACGTATTCACCGCACTAATGCTGACGCGCGGTTACTAGCAACTCCGGCTTCATGTAGGCGAGTTGCAGCCTACAATCTGAACTGAGACCAGCTTTAGGGATTGGCTCCACCTCGCGGTTTTGCAACCTATTGTACTGGCCATTGTAGCGTGTGTGTAGCCCCGGATATAAAGGCCATGCTGACTTGACGTCATCCCCACCTTCCTCCGGCTTAATACCGGCAGTCCCGTATGACACTTGTAACATACAGCAAGGGTTGCGCTCGTTAACGGACTTAACCGGACATCTCACGACACGAGCTGACGACAGCCATGCAGCACCTGTATAAGCTCCCCGAAGGGTCGGTCACCTTTCGGATCCCTACCACTTATATGTCAAACCCGGGTAAGGTTCTTCGCGTAGCATCGAATTAAACCACACGCTCCGCTGCTTGTGCGGGCCCCCGTCAATTCCTTTGAGTTTTAACCTTGCGGCCGTAGTCCCCAGGCGGTGGACTTACCGCGTTAGCTCCGGCACCGATGGATTTTACACCACCGACGCCAAGTCCACATCGTTTACAGCTAGGACTACCGGGGTGTCTAATCCCGTTCGCTCCCCTAGCTTTCGCGTCTGAGCGTCAGGTATGGTCCAGGAGGCCGCTTTCGCCACTGGTGTTCCTCCCGATATCTACGCATTTCACCACTACACCGGGAATTCCACCTCCCTCTACCACCCTCTAGTCCGGCAGTATTGAACGACCTCTCCCAGTTGAGCCAGGAGATTTCACATCCAACTTACCGAACCGCCTGCACGCGCTTTACGCCCAGTAAATTCGGATAACGCTTGCCTCCTACGTTTTACCGCGGCTGCTGGCACGTAGTTAGCCGAGACTTATTCCGGGGGTACTGTCCTTCCTCATCTCCCCGAAAAGCGCTTTACAACCCGAAGGCCTTCATCGCGCACGCGGCGTTGCTGCCTCAGACTTTCGTCCATTGGGCAATATTCCCTACTGCTGCCACCCGTAGGTGTCTGGCCCGTGTTTCAGTGCCAGTGTGGGGGGTCACCCTCTCAGGTCCCCTACCCGTCGTCGCCTTGGTAGGCCATTACCCTACCAACTAGCTGATGGGACGCAGGCCCCTCCCGAAGCGAATTGCTCCTTTAGTCTCCAAGCCTCTGATCTCGAAGACCACATGAGGTATTAGCAGTCCTTTCGAACTGTTATCCCTCACTTCGGGGTAGGTCACCAACGCGTTACTCACCCGTTCGCCACTAAGAGTATATTGCTACACTCTCCGTTCGACTTGCATGTATTAAGCACGCCGCTAGCGTTCATCCTGAGCCAGGATCAAACTCTCCGCAAAAATTTAACGTATCTTGCGATACGTAAGTTACGGATTTTACTGGAATATCAGGTTATGGGCTTTCTATCACTCTTCAGTTGTTAAGGTTCGTCCAGTTTAGCGGGCAGGATTGTACCAGCCTACCTGGTGCCTGTCAAGGCTGTTAGAGACCAAAATACCGATGCCCGATCTTTCGACATCGGCACGGTCGACCCACTTACGCTTTCACCCTGGTCTATGGCGCTCGCGCGCCTCTTCACTTGTAAAGAATCTGCCCCTCTCAGGGCGAGATCCATCCGTGTTTCCTTTGCAAATGAATTTTAAACCCAACTTGCTCGCCTTGTCAAGCGAATTTCCACAGCGATTTCCACTTTCCTCCCTTTTTGGCCCCACCATCCACCCTTCTAGGGCATTTCTTGCCGGCCCAGCAGGGCGCGAGACAGGGTGTTAGGGTCGGCGTATTCCAGGTCGCCGCCCACCGGCAGGCCGCGCGCCAGGCGCGTCACCCGCACCCCCAGCGCTTCCACCTGCTGGCGCAGGTACATCGCCGTGGCGTCGCCCTCCAGGCTGGGGTTGGTCGCCAGGATGACCTCGTTCACCCCGCCGCGGCGCAGGCGCTCGAGCAGCTCACGGATGCGCAGGTCGTCCGGCCCGACGCCCTCGATGGGCGAGAGCACCCCGTGCAGGACGTGGTAGCGCCCACGGTAGGCGCCGCTGCGTTCCAGCGCCAGCACATCCAGCGGTTCCTCTACCACGCAGATCACTTCCGCCTCCCGCTCCGGGTTGGCGCACACCGCGCACTCCTCCCGGCCCGCTTCGGTGATGTTGAAGCAGGTGCGGCAGGTGCTCGTCTCGCTCTTCAAAGCCAGCAATGCTTGCGCCAGGCCCCGGCTGAGCTCCTCCGGGGAGCGCAGCAGGAAGAAGGTCAGCCGCGAGGCCGTCTTCGGGCCGATTCCCGGCAGGCGGGAGAGGGCGTCGATCAGGCGCTGAATCGAATCCGGCAGGATCATCTTGAATCACACTCAACCATGGAAAGAAGAGCCGTCGGTCTGGCAGCGACCGGAGGCTGGCTTCGCCTCCTTTGCGCTGCGCTCCCACCCGGTGATTAAAATCCCAGGCCGCCGGTCAGCGGTCCCAGGCGCTGCGCCGCCAGTTGGCGGGATTGCTCCAGCGCGCTGTTCATCGCCGCCAGCACCAGGTCTTGCAGCATCTCGACGTCGCTGTCCTGCAGCAAGCTTGGGTCGATCTCCACCGCCTGGCAGCGCTGGTCGCCAGTCAGAGTCACCTTGACGGCGCCCCCACCTGCCGCGGCGGTGACGGTTTCCTCCGCCAATTGAGCCTGGGCTTGCTGCAGTTGCTCCTGCAATTTCTGCAGTTGCTGCATCATCCCCATCCCACCGGCGCCCTTCGGCCCTTTGAAACCCTTGCCCATACCAACCTCCTCACCAACCCTTAGAGATCGCGAGGACCTCGAGGGTCTGCTTCGCCCTGGATATCCACGATCTCCCCACCCAGGTCACGCAACGCCGCGGCCACCATGCCGTCCGCCTCCACCTCCTGCGGTAACGCCTTGCGCTGCCCGGCAATGAAGCAACGGATGTGCACCTGCACGCCCAACACCTGGGCGATGGCTTGCTGGGCGAGCGCCAGGTTTTCCTCGCGCTCCACCCGCACCTTGGAAAAGTCACTATCGAAGCCCAGGAAGAGCACGCCCTCCTTGATCCCATACGGGCGACAGCGGTTCAGCAAGCCGCTGATCTGCGGGCTGCGCTGCCCCACCAGGCTGACGATCTGCCCCCAGCGCTCGTTGATCCGCCGCAGGCTCACCTCGCTCTCCGGCGGGGTTTCGCTCTGTAGCGCCTGGGGCGCCGCCTCGCTCACCTGGCGCCCAATGCTGGATTCTTTCGGTGGAGGTGTGCTGCCGCTTGCCATGGTCGCCGCAGGCAAGGGCGCCTCACCTGTGCGCCCCCCGCCTTTCCCTGCCTGCCGGGCGCTCCACGCTTCGACGAAAGCCATTTCCAGGGGCAGGGAGGGCTGCCAGGCGCTGCGGGCGTCGTTGGCTGCCTGGTTGAAGGAGCGAATGTGCTCGACCAGCTCCATGGCGCTGAACTGCTGCGCCTGGCGCACTATCTGGGCGCGTGTCTCGGGGGTGGCGTCGATCAACCCCCCGCTGCCCATAATGGCCAGCAGAAGCTGGCGCAGGTGGTCGACGATCTGGCGGGCGAACAGGCGCGGGTCGTTGCCCGCGTCGAGTGTGCGCTGAATGTATTCCAGGCCGCGGGCTGCTTCCCCGGCGACCAGAGCCTCAACCACCTCTATAACAGCCTGGCTGGCGACGGTGCCTAGCAGCTTCTCGGCCAACGCCAGCGTGACCGCCTGCCCGCTGGAGGCCATCTGGTCGAGCAGCGAGATGGCGTCACGCATGCTGCCGGTGGCCTGGCGGGCGATCAGGGTCAGGGCCGCCTCCTCGGCTTGTAGCCCTTCTTCAGTAACGATGGCTTTTAAATGGGAGACGATATCCGCCACTGGTATGCGCCGGAATTCGTGGCGCTGGCAGCGGGAGAGCACCGTGGCGGGAATCTTGTGCACTTCGGTGGTGGCCAGCACGAAAATGGCGTGCGGCGGCGGCTCTTCCAAGGTCTTGAGCAGGGCGTTGAAGGCCGCCGTCGAGAGCATGTGCACTTCGTCGACGATGTAGACCTTGAAGCGCCCCAGGTTGGGGGAGAAGTTGATCTTATCCCGCAGGTCGCGCACGTCCTCCACGCTGGTATTGGAGGCTGCGTCGATCTCGATCAGGTCCAGAAAGCGCCCCTGGTTGATCGCCAGGCAGTGCTCGCAGCGGTCGCATGGCCGCTTGGCCAGGTCGGGTTCCAGGCAGTTGACCGCCTTGGCCACCAGGCGCGCTGTGGTGGTCTTCCCTGTGCCGCGCGGCCCGGCGAACAGCATGGCGTGCGCCACGCGGTCGCTAGCCACAGCGTTGCGCAACGTCTGGATGATGTGCTCCTGGCTGATGACTTGTTCCCAGCGCTGGGGACGCCATTTGCGATACAGGCTGAGGGACATGCTTAGAGTGTATCAGAGGGGAGAGATGCGGTCAACGGGATTATCTTAAAAAATGGTTGCCGCGGGGTTCACGCGCTGCCGGAGCCATCACCGGTGACGCGCTCCAGCTCAGCGGTGTAGCTCACCAACCCGCGCTGCAGATGGATGGAGGGCGCTTCCAGGTTGTAGTTGCGGATGCGGGCGTTGAGCTCCTGCACCTGGTGGTGGAAGGCTTCTTGCGCCGCGCGCCACTCCGCCTGCGCGTGCGGGGCGTCAGCCTGGTCCGCCTGCGCCAGGCGGTAGCGCTGCCAGGCATGCGCCAGTTCCTGGCGCCTTGCCTCCAGGCTTGCCTCGATTTCCGCCCGCGTTTCCATCCACGGCAGGCGAAAGCCGCTCTCCTGCAGCATGTGATAAGCCAGGCGCCATTCGGGATCGGTGAAGGGATTCTCGTCCAGCGAGAGGGGTTTGCCTTTGCCCGCCAGGTTCTCGAATTTCCCCTCCTGGATGGCCTTGCGAATCTGCTCTTCGATGCTCACCATGCTGATTTACCGGTCAATCAAGCCAGGGGTGTTCGATTGCGAGGCGTGGCACTCACGGCACCTGGTACACCGCCTGGACGTTGCCTTGCGCATCCAGCAGCGTGGCGCGTTCGCCCGACTGCCACACCGCCGTCCCCAAGCCCCAATACAGGTCGACCACTGTCGGCGAGCCGTTGGTCGTCCACACGTTTACCGCGCCGCCTTCGAACAGCTCCAGGGTGGGGAAGACGAAGACGTAGCCATTTTCATCCATCAGCTTCCAATCCGCCAGCAAGAGCACGCCGCTCCCAGTGCGTGAGATGAAGACCCGCTCGGAAGCCAGGTCCCCGGCGCCGATCACGCTGTTGATGGTCACCCCGCCGGTAGCTTCCGCGGCGGGCGTCGTGCTTCCCGCCGGTGCGCTCGTCGCGCTGGTCGCTGTCGGCTCTTCGGTCGTTTCAACCTCCGGCGTTATCGGGATGTACAGCACCATGCCCGCGCTGAGCGAGTCGGGGTCGTTCAACCCGTTGACCGCCATCAACTCTTCCACGCTGACCCCGAAGCGCGCTGCGATGTCACCCATGGTGTCGTTGGCCTGCACCTGGTACTCTTCCACGTTATCCAGCGGGGTGACCGTGGGCGCTGCGGGGGTGGCCGCCTCGCTTCCCGGCGAGCTGGTTTGCGCCACGGGCGCTTGTGTGGCCGCCGTCGCCACCGCCGCCTGGCGGGGATGGCTGCGATCCCAGATCGCCAGCACCGTCCAGGTGGTCAGCGCAGAGACCACGATGTTGATTGCCAGATAATAGGCCAGCCGTTGCCATGGTTTCATAGGAGCCACATCCTGAGCATTACAGATTAATCTAGTACAATAAACCAGCCTTCATTATAACCACCTTCGCCCATTTTTTCGCCGGGCGCGAGGCGGTTCGCGCAGCCTGGTGGGAACATGCCCTACCTGATCGACGGCCATAACCTGATCCCAAAAATCCCTTCCCTTTCCCTCAGCGCGCCGGACGACGAGATGCAACTGGTGGCGATGTTGCAAGAATTCTGCCAGCGCCGCCGGCGGACG
This sequence comes from Anaerolineales bacterium, assembly GCA_028687395.1. Lineage (GTDB taxonomy): Bacteria > Chloroflexota > Anaerolineae > Anaerolineales > UBA4823 > JAQUAE01. Next base: position 10,932 of record JAQUAE010000026.1, read on the forward strand.
GTGGAGGTGTACTTCGACAACGCCCCGCCAGGGCAGCCGCGCGCTCGCCAGTTCGGCGCAGTAACCGCCCGCTTCGTTCGCCAGGGTACTCCCGCCGACAGCGCCATTCAGGCACGCCTGCAGCGCCTGGGGCGCGCCGCGCGCAACTGGACGGTGGTCTCTTCCGACCATACGGTGCAAGCTTCCGCCCGGGCAGTCAGGGCGCAGGTGCTTGCCGCGGAGGAATTTGCCGCCTTGCTAGCCGCGACTCTATCCGCCTCCCCGGACGATCCCGCAGCCCGCGCCCAGCCCGAACTCTCCGAGCAGGAGCTGAATGCCTGGCTGGCCTTGTTTGGGGGTGATGAGAGCCTCGAGGAATGAGGCTAATTCGGACAATTCTAATCTAATTTTAATCTATCTTTGAC
>JAQUAE010000360.1 GCA_028687395.1 Anaerolineales bacterium
CCTGGTATGGGCTGGGAGCGATGCGGATGTCCTCGATCAACCCCAGGACGAAACGCGGGTTCACCTCGGGCTGGTGGATATCCACCGAGACGCGCCCCTGGATGCTCTTGCCTTCCATCTGCGGTTCGAAGGAGGGCATGCGCAGCTTTTGGTTGGTGAGCGCGGCGATCTCGCGGGCAATGCCCAGGATGTTGGCATCCCGGGCGGTGTTTGGGGTGATGGCGATATCTAGAACCGCATCGCCCATGTAGTCCACCAGAGGCGAGCCAATCGGAGCGTCATCGTCCAGCAGGATGATGCCCTCGTGGTCGTCCGAGATGCCCAGCTCTTTCTCGGAGCAGGCCATGGAATACGACTCGACGCCGCGAATCTTGGCCGGCTTCAAGGTGACCAGCATTTGCCCGGGTTGGTGGCCATCGAAGATCTTGGCGCCCTCCCTGGCGTATGCCACCTTCAAGGGTTTTTCAAGGGGCCCTTTGCCTTTGTACTGGAACAAATTCGAGGCGCCGGTCAGGATGATGTGCTCCTGCTTGCCATCCTCCAAGCGGCACAGCACCAGGCGGTCCGCGTTGGGATGGGGCATGACCTCGTGAATGGCGCCCACCACGATGGTCTCCGGGTCCCACTCGATGCCGGTAATCTTGGTCACCAGGCGCTGGCTGCCTTTGCCTGCCCTAGCCTGCTCCACTGTTTTAGGGAGCGGCAGGCCGACATAACGGATCTCTTCCACTTCCAACCCGGCCATGGTCAGGCGATGGGCGAGCTCCTCCAGGGGGAGGGTGATATCCACGAAATCTTTAATCCACGAGAGAGGTGCTTTCATCTTCTTCCTTGCTCCTTCTTTGTCAGGTGCTGAGCGTTGCTGCGTGGCGCGATCTACTCAAGACCCGGCGCATCGTCATGTCACTCAAGCCGGGTTCGCCGGGCTCAAAATTGGGTCAGGAAGCGCATGTCATTCGACCAGAAGTAGCGGATATCTTCGATGCGGTAGCGCAACATGGTGATGCGTTCGGTGCCCATGCCGAAGGCGAAGCCGGAGTAGACCTCCGGATCGTAGCCGCCATTCTGCAAGACGGTGGGATGCACCATGCCACAGCCCAGGATTTCCAACCAGCCGGTACGCTTGCAAACCGTGCACCCCTCACCGCCGCACACGAAACATTCCACGTCCATCTCGGCGCTGGGTTCGGTGAACGGGAAGTGGGAAGCCCGAAAGCGGGTTTGCACCTGCTGCCCGAACATGCGCCGGGCAAAATCGCTGAGCGTGCCTTTCAGGTCGCTGAAGGTGATGCGTTTGCCCACCGCCAGGCCCTCCACCTGGTTGAACTGAATCTCGTAGCGCGCCGAGACCTGTTCGTAACGGTAGCACATCCCCGGCAAGATGATGCGCACCGGCGGGGGATTTTGGGGATGCTGGCTGGAATACTCGCGCATGGCGCGGATTTGCCCGGGCGAAGTGTGCGTGCGCAAGACAAGCGGGTTGTCCTCCGGGTAATCGCCAGCCAGGTAATAAGAATCCTGCATCTCTCGGGCCGGGTGGTGCGGTGGGAAGTTGAGCAGTTGAAAGTTGTACTCGTCCGTTTCGACGTCGCGTGATCGGTAGATCTGGAAGCCCATATCGGCAAAGATGCGGTAGATCAGGCGCAGCGTTCGGGTGACGGGGTGAACCCGACCCAAGGCGATGCGCCTGCCGGGTAGCGTGACGTCCAGGCGCTCGAGGTCGAGCGAGCGCGCCAGGGCGGACTGGCGCAGCGCTTCCTGCCGCTCGCCCAGGGCGGCTTCGAGAGTGTGCCTGACCTCATTGGCGCGCTTGCCAATGGCCGGGCGTTCCTCCTTGGACACTTTGCCGATTTCGTCGAACACCTTCATGAGAGGCGAGCTGCGCCCCAGATGCGCTACGCGCCATGCCTCCAGCGCGGCCTCATCCTGGACCGCCTGCAGCGCTTCCAGCGCCGCTCGTTCGATGGCGTTGAGTTGTGTGAACATGAGAACCTCCGTGGTTCAGATTAACCAGCCAGGCTTAGGCAGCCAGCGCACACCTCACCTGTTCTCGCCCGACCGGGATAACGGGCTGGAAAACAAAACACCCCGCCCTGCAAGGGACGGGATGCCTCTCCCGCGGTACCACCCTGATTGTCTGCAACTTGCAGACCTCTCTAGCGCCAGCGGCCTATCCCCAAAGGGCACACCTCTGGGCAGGCGATTGGCTCCCCTGCTAACGCCGGGGTTGCGGCTCAAACTAGTGGCCTCGCTGGTTGCGGCAGGCGTTCACCTGAGCGGCTCGAGAGGGAACTTCGGCCAGTCTCCACCGGGCGAGGGTCTCAGTCTCAGCCCCAGCCTCCCTGTTGGTCTCGGTGCGGCTGGTTTCGATGACCAGCGCCTGGCTTACTTTCCTCTTTCATAGCCTTTTTAGGTTGGATTATTGCCTCCAATTATCCGCAAAACAATTCATCTGTCAAGGACGAGAGCATGCGGTTTTGCCCGCCAGGCGCCACCTCGCTCAGGCTGGCTGTGCCCACTCGGCTTTCAGGAACGCCACGCTTGCCGGGGGAGCTACCAGCAGCGATACGTCCAGGTCCATGCTCCCCTCCTTGACGGGGAGAGTGACACGGGGTTAAACCTGGCGGGTACGCCCGACCCCGCAGGAACGGTTTAGCTCATCCCTGCCTGAGTTGGGTGGGTGAGCTGGCGCAGGCGCGGGTGATTGGCGTAGGCGCCGTGATATTGGGGCGGGAGCATGGCTGCAATCTGGCACATGATCTCGTCGGTGTTCTTCTGCAGAGCGTTATCGCGCGCCTGGCG
>JAQUAE010000361.1 GCA_028687395.1 Anaerolineales bacterium
CTTTTGTGGCTTATATGCGAGCAGCTCGTGAAAATCGTGATCGCTTAACATAGTCGCCTCCTGTCAGGTTTTGGTTTTCATCACCCCATCTGAATTCGCCTGCTCTTGAGCAGCGCGCTTGACCCCGCCACACCCCAGCAGGCATGGCCAATCCCGCGTACACATTTTTTGAGCCAAAACGGAGAAGGAACGGCAGTATGCCGGAGGACGATGTGGGCAACCTGTCGCAAAGCAACCCTCATATAGCCCATCCATTATCCCGGTTTGCCCTTCCGGGTTAGCACCGATACACGCTGCTAAAGGGATTGTATGCGCACCAGGCGTCCAGAGTCAAGCAAAAAGGGCGTTTCCTTAGCAAACTCTAAGCCAATACAAAAATGTTTGTTTTATCCCCCGTTCCTGCTAACCATGCTAAGATAACCGCATGGAAGCCAACCAGGAGCGCATCCTTGTCGTTGGGAGTGACGCTGTTTGCAACGACCTGGTTGCGCGCCAGACACTGCAACCGCTCGGCTACCAGGTGCGGGTGGTGCCAGACGTGTTGTCTGCGATCCGTGAAACGGCGCTGCCATCTTACAACCCGACCGGCAAACGTAAACCGCGCCGGGCCACCCTTTACGCAGACAGCTATGAGTGATGCTATGTTGAATTCCCAGCCGATATTGCTCTTGATCTCCGACCAAAAAGCCCGGGCACAATTGGAAGCGCAGATACTGGCGCCGGCGGGCTTCAGCGTGACAAACCTGTCCAGCGCTGGGGAAATTGCCGCCCACGTTCAAGAGAACGGCATGAGCGTGCTGATCCTGGACAATGGGCGTCCCGACCAGGACGTCTTCGAGCTTGCCGCCCACCTGCTCAAGGCCTATCCCGCCCTGGCGATGATATTCTTCAATAATGGAGAACATTCCGAATCCCTGGCGATCAAGGCGGTGCGCACGGGCTTCACCGATTACCTGTACTTACCCTTGCAAGAAGAGCGGGTCTTGAAAGCCGTGCGCAGGGCGGTGCAGCGCAATCAGAAACTCAATGAGTGGGCGCGCCTGCAAGCTAAGCGCGACACGAAAGTATTGCTCAAGCGCGTCTCCGGCCTGGAGACCTTGCAGAAGATCGGACAAACGGTGATGTCCTCACTGGAACCCGAGCGTGTGTTTGCCGCCGTGGTAGACGCGGCGGTCGAATTGACCGGCGCGGAGGAGGGCAGCCTGATGCTCCTAGATAGCGCCAGCGGCGAGCTGTACATGCACGCGGCGCGCAATTTCCAGGAGGACTTCGTGCGCACCTTCCGCATCCCCACCAAGGACACACTCTTTGGCCGGGTATTGCGAGATGGCAAGCCCATCCTGATCAACGACCAGCAACCCAAGAAGATCAAGACCGCCTACCTGGTGCGGGCTTTGATGTACGTGCCCATCACCCTGCACGGCCAAACCATCGGCGTCCTGGGGGTGGATAACCGCCAGAACAGCCACAGTTTCTCGGAATACGACCTGGCCCTGGTTTCGGCGCTGGCGGAATACGCCGCTATTGCCATCAACAACGCCCGCTTCTACTCCGCCACGGAAATCGAACGGGAGAAACTGGAAACCATCCTCACCGGGATCAAGGACGGCGTGATCGTCATCGACCAGAACAGGCAGGTGGTCCTGGTCAACCCCACCGCACGCCAGGCTTTGAACCTTCAGGAGGAAATCCTGGCTGGCAAGCCGCCGGTGAGGGCGCTACAAAACCAGGACCTGGCGAACTTGATCGACCACTCCGAGCTGGTTAACCTGCGCAGGGGTGAAATCCACCTGGAGGATGGCCGCGTCTTGAACGCCCAGGTCACCCCTATCCCCGAGGTAGGGCTGGTAGTGACCATGCAGGATATCACCCACCTGAAAAAGCTGGACAGCATCAAGACGGACTTCGTCAACACCGTCTCGCACGACCTGCGTTCCCCCCTGACCGCCATTCTGGGCTACGCTGAGCTGATCTCCAAGATCGCCCCGATCACCCCCAAGCAGAGCGAGTTCCTGGCGCGCATCCAGACCAGCGTCCAGAGCATCACGGCGCTGATCAACGACCTGCTCGATCTGGGACGCATCGAGGCAGGCTTCGACATCGGCAAGGAGGTTGTGGCGTTGCCCACCATCGTGCATTACTCTCTGGATGGGATCGAAGCCCTCGCCGCGCAGAAAGGGCACCGCCTGAGCGTGAACATTCCCGCGGAGATCCCGCCGGTGCGAGGCAATCCGGTGCGCCTGCAGCAGGTGCTGACCAACCTGATCCACAACGCCATCCAATACACGCCACCGGGCGGGGAGATCAAAATCAGCATGCGCACCGAAAGCGATCAGGTGATCACGGAAATCTCGGACAACGGCCCGGGGATTCCACCGGCCGACCAGCCCTACGTCTTCGATAAATTCTACCGGGTGAGCAACCAGCCGAGCAGCGCCACCGGCACCGGGCTGGGCCTGGCGATTGTCAAATCCATCGTGGAAGATCACAAGGGCAGGGTGTGGGTCGACTCTGCCTTAGGACAGGGGACGACGTTTACGGTAATATTGCCCATCACCAAGGAAACCCAGGTATAGCCCCTGCAGGAGCTCTGGCGAACAGCGCTTTAAAGTCGCCTCCGCCGGAGCGGTGAGGAAGAACCCGGCGGAGGCATTCGCCAAAGGAGGAAACAGCGATGAGCATCAGGAGAGTATCCTGAATCCCATATGACTTGATTGCCCTGATAATACTGCTTAATAGGGGGTATGCTAAATGTCAAAGGTCACGGGTTATCAGTGATTTTCTTCACAATGTATAC
>JAQUAE010000362.1 GCA_028687395.1 Anaerolineales bacterium
CGCCGCTGAAGAGCAACCTGAAGGCTTGCAGGATACCTTGCCAGATCAAGTCCATCGCACATCCTTAAACCGTACAGAGTAGGGGCGTTTGGCGGTGAGCGTTACAGCCCCAGGTCGGCGTCAGTCTTGTCCGCATCCGGGTAGAAGAGCGACTCGCCGTATTTGTCCTTGCCGAACTCAGCGATCATCGCCTGGGTCTCCGGGCTGGTGAGAAACTTGGCGAAAGCCAGCGCGCCGTCGTAATTGACCTTGGGCCATTTCTCCAGGTTAACCGTGATGACGTGGTACACGTTGAGCAGGGCGGCATCGCCCTCCACCAAGATCTCCACGGACAAGCCGGACTTCGTGGCCAGGTAGGTGGCGCGGTCGGTGAGGGTGTAGGCCGCCTTCTCCGAGGCGATGGTCAACGTGGCGCCCATGCCCTGCCCGGTCTCGATGTACCACTCCCCTTCGGGGGCGACCTCGGCCTTCTTCCACAGGTTCAGCTCCATCTTGTGCGTGCCGGAGTCGTCGCCGCGTGAGGCGAAGGGCGCCTGCGCCGCGGCGATCTTCTGCATCGCTTCCACGGCGGTGGCGGCGCCCTTGATTCCCGCCGGATCATCTGCCGGGCCGACGAAGATGAAGTCGTTGTGCATGACCAGGAAACGCTCCTTGCCGAAGCCCTTGTCCATCAACTCCTTCTCCGAGGCCGGAGCGTGGACGAGCAACACGTCGGCGTTGCCCTCCTCGCCCATCTTGAGCGCCTCGCCGGTGCCGACGGCAATCACCTTGACGGTGTAACCGCTCTGGCCTTCGAAGACCGGCACCAGGGCATCCAGCAGCCCTGAATCGCGGGTGCTGGTGGTGGTCGCCAGGATCAGGTCTTTGACAGCCGGTTCCGCGGCGGCAGGCGCCTCGGTGGGAGCGGGCGTCGGCTGGGCGCAAGCGGCTAACCCAACCATCAAGGCCAGGATCAGGGTGGCGAATAGCAAGCGATGCACAGGTCGGTTCATGAGATTCTCCCTCGAAAAAATAGATTTTTAAAGAGGCAACTGTTCCCCCGTGTGCAGGGTTTCGTAGCCCCCCAGGGCGCTCACTTCCTGACGGAAGCTGGCGCCGTGCACCAGGTCGAGCAGCGCGCCCAGGTCGGGGCCTGAGGAGCGCTCCACCGGGATGACCAGATCGTAGCGCTCCCGGAAGAGGGGGATGAAGTCAAGATCGTAAAGGCGGGCGACGGCCTCCAGCCCCAGCCCGGCCTGGGCGGCGCCTCCGGCCACCGCCATGGCGACCGCGGTGTGCGTGGGCACCTCCTGCTCGTAACCGGCCACTGCGCCAGTCGGGATGCCCAGGCGCTCGAGCTGCCAGTCCAGCCACAGGCGGGTGCCCGAGCCCCGGTTGCGGTTCACCAGGCGCACCTCCGGACGAGCCAGGTCCTCCAGGGTATGGATGCCCAGCGGGTTGCCCGCGGCGACGATCAACCCCTGCGCCCGGTGCGCCAGGGTCACCAACGCCACCTGCCGGTCGGGGAAGAAGTGACGCACGTAGGGGCGGTTGTACTCGCCGCTGTCGGCGTCCAGCAGGTGGCAGCCGGTCAGGTGAGCCATCCCCTGGCGCAGCGCCACCAACCCGTCCAGGCTACCCACGGGGAGGATCATCAGGCGCAACGGCGAGTTGGCCGCGTTCATCCGCCGGGCGATCAGGTTGAGCGCCAGATCGTGGCTGCCCAGGAGCACGACCGCCTGCTGGCCGGGGAATTCGGGCAGGATGAGCTCCTGGAAGACCAGGGCACTGGCCCGCGCCGTATAGAACTTCTCGGTGTAGTTTCCGGTGACCTGGGTGTGGCTGATCTCGACCAGGCCGGCCTCCTCCAGGCGCTTGAGGTGATGGCGCACCCAGGCGGGATGCTCCCCGAGCGCCTCGCCGAGCTGGGTGAGGGTGGCCGGGGCCGCCATCAAGCGGCGCAGGATGGACAGGCGGCGGGAGTCGGCCAGCGTCTTGAGCTGGTTGAAGCTGTGGATGAAATCGATTTCAGCCATATGTCATAGGTATGTTCGCAGCAGTTTTACATTAAGGAAAATTTTAACGTGGAATCAACGGATTGTCAACTGCCCGCCGCACAGCCCCTCCCCCGAATGCCCTTGCTTTGCCCCGTTTCCTGTGGCACAATACGAGGGTTATGTGGCGCTGGATCGGCTTCTTCCTGGCCATGGCGCTTGGCGCCGCCGGCGGGCTGTATTACGGCTGGGTGCTCGACCCGGTCAAATACGTGGACACCGCCCCCGACACGCTGCGCGTCGATTACCTGAGCGACTACGTGCTCATGGTGGCGGAGGTCTACCGCGCCGACGGCAACCTGTCGCAGGCGGCCCAGCGTCTCTCTCTTCTGAGAGAGAAGACGCCAGGCGAGGTTACCAGCCAGGCGTTGGATTTTGCCAGCCAGCACGGCTACGCCGAGGCGGACCTGGACGCCATGCGCGCCCTCTCGGCTGCCCTGCAAACCTGGAACCCGCTCCTGGAACCCGCCCAGCCATGAGCGAGGAACGCCGCGGCGCGTGGTTTTTGCTGACCGGCCTGATCATCGGCGCGGTGCTGGGCCTGCTCTACGCCTGGGTGGTGCAGCCAGTCCAGTACACCAACACCGCCCCCGCATCGTTGCGCGCCGACTTCAAAGACCGCTATCGGGCGCTGATCGCCCTGGCTTATTCCGCCGACGGCGACCTGGTGCGCGCCAGGGCCCGGCTGGAGCTTCTCGAAGATGACGATTCCTACCGCTCCCTGGCCGAGCAGGCGCAGCGCACCCTGGCCGAAGGGGG
>JAQUAE010000363.1 GCA_028687395.1 Anaerolineales bacterium
GGGGGTCTTGTTGGCGTGGGGTTGGGCTATTTGATGTTGACCTCCCTGGCAAAGGCTACCGTTTTCTTCGGCATCGATGTCTCGCACGTCTCGATGGACTTGCTCCTGCAAGCCTTCTTTATCGTGATGACGTTGGGCATCGTGGGTGGGTTGTACCCGGCCTGGCGAGCCTCACGACTGGAGCCGGTGGAAGCCCTGCGCTACGAGGGCGGTGGTTCGGGCGGCAAGATTCACCGCCTGCCGGTGGGCGGAATGGCCGTGCAGAGCTTGTGGCAGCGCTCGACGCGCACCTTCCTGACCCTTGGGGCAATTGGCATTACCGTAGGTTCGATCATGGCTTTGGAAAGCGTCATCCAGGGCATGCTTGCGGAATTCGACGATATGTTCCTGGGCACCAACGTCGAGATCCTCCTGCGCCAGGCGGATATCGCCGACACCTCGTTGAGCGCCATCGACGAGCGCATCGCCGAAAAGATCGCCGCCATGCCGGAGGTGGAGAGCGTCAGCGGGATGATCATCTCCGCCGTGACGATGCCTGAGGCGGGTGGCTTTTTCATCGTGCTGGGCTACGCCCCCAACGAGTTCGCCATCCAGCGTTACAAGGTCGTGGAGGGGGAGAGCTTGAAGAGCAACCGCCAGATCATCATCGGCAAGATGATGGCCGAGGCGCTGCACAAAGATGTCGGCGATACCCTCGAGTTGAGCGGCTCCCGTTACCGCATCGTGGGCATTTACGAATCCAACATAGGCTGGGAGGAGTTGGGTGGGGTGATCACCCTGCGCGATGCCCAGGTGCTGGCTGGCCGGCCGCACAAGGTCACCATGCTCTCAGTGAAATTGCGTGACCCCTCCATGGCGCAGCAAGTGGTTGATGAGATCAATACCAGCTACACGGATATCCACGCTTCGCTGGCCAGCCAGTTCGTCGAGCAGATGCCGGACATACAGAACTCGAACGCCATGATGGACGCCATCTCACTCCTGGCGATCGTGATCGGCGGCGTGGGCGTGCTCAACACCATGTTGATGGCGGTGTTCGAGCGCACGCGTGAGATTGGCGTGCTGCGCGCCCTGGGCTGGCGGGCGCGCGCTGTCCTGTTGATGATCATGAAGGAAGCCATCTTGTTGGGGGTGAGCGGTGGTTTGTCTGGCATCCTGATTGCCTTCTTCCTGGTGGCTTTACTTGGTCGCGCTCCCATGGTGGGCGGCATGTTGTCCGCCTCCTGGGACCTGGACATCTTCGTCAGGACGATCCTGATTGCGGTAGCCTTGGGCGCCTTCGGCGGCTTGTACCCGGCGTACCGGGCCACCAGACTGCAGCCGGTCGAAGCGTTGCGCTATGAATGACGAACGATGCAGGAAACATCAAGAGACAAGGAGTAAGAAGCCATGTGGCGAAAAATATCAGTCCTGACCAAATCGGTCATCGTGATCCTGGCGATAGCCATGCTTGCGGGATGCTCTGGCAGTGAGCAGGCGCCTGTCGAAGAAACGCCGGAAGCGTTCGATTTCACGCCGATTGTCAGCGCAACCGGGGTGGTTACGCCAGAAACCTGGTCTACGATCAGCATCAAGACGGCGGGCATCATCGAGGAAGTCCTGGCGGAGGAAGGCGACCTGGTGGAGGTCGACCAGTTACTCATCCAGCTCAAGGGAGACGAGGACATTCAGGCTCTGGTGACTGCAGCCAGGCTGGAGTTGATCTCCGCCCAGCAAGCGCTGGACGCCCTGTACGATAATGCGGACATCTACCTGGCGAACAGCTTCCGCGCCGTTAACGAAGCCAACAATGAAGTACGCGATGCCAGGTACCAGTTGGATAATTTCATCGTCTCCACCAGGTTGAGCGGTTACAGCGCGTTGCAGGCTGTGGAGGAAACGCGCAAGAAGCTGGATGCAGCGCAGGCGGAGTATGAGCCGTTCAAATATAAATCCGAGCTGAACAAGACGCGCGAGGACCTGAAGGAGAAGCTCGACGACGCTCAAGCGGAATACGACGAGGCGGTGCGCTGGCTCACCTACGAGCTGCGCGTGCAGGAAGCCGAGGCGCGCTTGAAGAAGGCGCTGGAGGATTACGAAGTGCTCAAGGATGGCCCCGACCCGGACGATATTGCTCTGGCGGAGGCACGCCTGGCGAATGCCCAGGCTTCAGTGGCCTCAGCGGAAGCCAAGCTGGCCGACCTGCAGGTCAAAGCGTTGTTTGCCGGTACCATCGGCGATATCTACGTGCGCGTTGGGGAGTGGGTCTCTCCAGGGCAGCCTATCCTCGTCCTGGCGGACTTGAGCCGCTTGAGGGTGGAGACCACCGACCTGAACGAGATCGATGTAGCGCGCGTGCGCGTGGGCGATCCGGTCGATGTAACCTTCGACGCCCTTCCTGACGTGGCGGTGGGGGGTAAAGTGCGCATGATCGCCCCCAAGGCTTCGGAGGGCTCGGGCGTCAATTACACCGTCATTATCGACCTGGACGAGATCCCCGAGGCGCTCAAGTGGGGGATGACCGCCTTTGTGGACATCGAAGTGAGCGATTGAGCGGAGGCAGCGTTATGGCAGCAACCCCAGCCTGGATCGTCGAGACGCAAAATCTCACCAAGATATTCGGTGATGGGGAGGAAATCCGCGCTTTGGATGACGTGAACCTGCGCATTGCCCCGGGGGAGTTGGTGGCGGTGATGGGCCCCAGCGGCAGCGGGAAGAGCACCCTGTTGAACATGATCGGCGCCCTGGACCGCCCGACCTCGGGCAAAGTGCTGGTCAACGGCCAGGACCTGGCGGAGATCAAAGATAAAGA
>JAQUAE010000027.1 GCA_028687395.1 Anaerolineales bacterium
AGCTTGGGGCGGAACCCGATCATATCCAGTAGGCGCATCTCGTAGTAACGCAAGGCAAGCGAGGGCTCGTCACCCCCCGCCAGGCGGGAGAGGGTGTCCGCCAGCAGGCGGAACATCCCGGGATTTTCCTCCTCCTCGAAGGTGAAGCGGTCGATCAACTCGACGATATAGGACGCCTCGCCAACCCTTTTGAGGTCCTGGCGGAGCGGCAGGTAGGCGTCGATGGTTTCCGCCTGGGTGATGATGGGGATCTCGCGGCCGCGCGCCAGGAGGAGGTGAACGCGGGTGAAGGGCTCCAGGTGGCCGGCCTTGCGCGAGCGCTCCCGGCGCACTCCCTTGGCCACGGCGCGCAGCTTACCCATCTCGCGGGTGAAGAGGGTGAGCATGCGGTCCGCTTCGCCCCAATCGGTGTGGCGCAGGACTACGGCTTCCACCCGAAACGAACGCTCTCTGGCAGGCATAGGGGGATTATACATGCCGCCATAGCCGTTGACTAGCATTTGCCCTTCTGGTACAATCCCCCTGCCCGGAGCGTGGTACCCTTCGCCCGGGCCTGCTTTTGCAGATCTTCTTGAAAGCACGAAAGGGCTTGATACCATGAAGGTTCTATTACTCAAAGACGTCTACAAGCTTGGCCGCGCCGGGGATGTCAAAAAGGTGGCCGATGGCTATGGGCGCAACTTCCTCTTACCTCAAGGATTGGCAGTGTTGGCAACCTCGGTTACCATGAAGCAAGCCGAGGGCATTCGCACTAAGGCTGCAGCCAGCCGTGCCATCCTGAACCAGGAAATGAGCGGGATCGCCGAGATACTGGCCAACCTGGTGCTCACCTTCCCCGCCAAGGCGGGCGAGACCGGCAAGCTGTACGGTTCGATCACCCCCCAGATGGTGGCCGACGCCATTCGTGTGAAGACCGGCTTCGAAGCCGACCGCCGCCAGTTGGACCTGCAACCCATCCGCACGTTGGGCGAGCACATTGTACGCGTGCGCCTGACCATGGATTTGATCCCTGAGCTGAAGGTCATTGTCCACCGCGAGGGTGAAGCCGCCGAGGCGTCCCTGGAGGCAGTCCCCGAGGCGGAGGCACCTGTGGAAGTGGAAGCTGCGGCTGAACCCGCAGTGGAAGAAGCCGCCGAAGAGGAGGCTGCCACCGAACCCGAAGCGGAGGCTGAGCCGCCTGCTGCCGAGGCGTGAGTCGCGCCTGCTCACCGTGGAATAGCCGCGTTTTCACAACTTTGAGATAGAAATATGGGCGTTTTAAGGCGGGGTAGCCAGCAGGCGGAGGGCAGCCCCGCCTATTCTGTTTGCGTGAATGCGTGCTTGCCATGAAGGAGACGATCGGTCAACGGCTACGTCAGGCGCGTGAAGCGCGTTACCTGAGCCTGGAGCAGGCAGCGCAGGCCACCTACATCCGGCGCCACTATCTACAGGCGCTGGAAGCAGGCGACCTGGAACGGCTGCCTTCCCGAACCCAGGCGCGCGGCTTCCTGCGCACCTACGCCGCCTACCTGGGGCTGGAGGCCGGTGAGCTCATCGCCGAGCTGGACCGGGAGGCGCTCCCGATCACGTCCCCTGCGCAGCCTGAGCAACCGCCCGTCGAGGCAACCCCTGCCGCGCAAAGCGACGAGATGGCAGCGATCTATGCCGAAATTGGGGGGAAACTGCAAGCCCAGCGCGAGCTGCTCGGCCTTTCCGTGGAGGACATCGAGCGGCACACGCGCCTGCGCCGGCGCTACCTGCGCTCGCTGGAGGCGGGCGATTTCGATGACATGCCCTCTCCCGTTCAGGGCAGGGGCATGCTCAAGATCTACGCTGAGTTCCTGGGACTGGACGCGGATGCAATCCTGCTGCGTTACGCCGACGCCCTCCAGGCGCGCTTGCAGGCCACGCAGGAAAAACAGCCTGCCCGGCCGGCGCGTCCCCGGGTGCGCCCTGCCAGGCCCTGGTCTCCACTGCGCAGGCTGTTATCGGGCGAATTTCTGCTCACCGGGCTGGTAGTCATTGCCCTTGCCGGGTTCATCACCTGGGGGGTAGCGAGCATTCTACAGGCGCGGCAAGCGGCGCAGCCCTCGCCCACCGCGCCGTCCATCGTAGATGTGCTCCTGGCACCGCCCACCGCCACGATTACCCTGACCCCCGAACCGCCCACCTCCACACCGGTTGCGGGCGCCCTGCCGGTCACCCAGGCGCCGTTGGATGTCACGCCGGGGACCACCCTGCAGGCCACCGAGACGGGGTTGGTGCAGGTGTACGTGACCGTACGCCAGCGCGCCTGGATGCGGGCGCTGGTGGACGGCAAGGTGGAGTTCGAGGGGCGCGTTCTGCCAGGCAGCGCCTACCAGTTCGCCGGCGATGAGCAGGTGGAGATCATCACTGGCAACGCCGCCGCGCTGCAAGTCTTCTTCAACCAGCAGGACCTGGGCGCCATGGGTAATTTCGGCCAGGTCGTGGACCGCGTCTACACCGTCGAGGGTGTTCAAGAGCCCACACCGAGCATCACCCCCACCGAAACCACCACCCCGGTCCCCAGCCCGACTGCGCGGCCCAGCCCCACGCCCGCAGCCACCCAACTTCCCTGACCGTCGCAGGATTAAGGTGCAGGATGATTTCCAAGTCGTTTTACCTGGTATCCCTGGGTTGTGCCAAGAACACGGTGGATTCCGAGTCCATGGCGCAGTTGCTCACTGGGTCGGGCTACCACCAGGTGGATGAAGCGCTGCAGGCGGAGGTACTGATCGTGAACACCTGCGGCTTCATTGGCCCTGCCAAGGAAGAGTCATTGCGCGCCCTGCAAGAAATGGCGAGTGCGAAAAAGCCCGGCCAGGTGTTGATCGCCGCGGGCTGCCTGACGCAGCGCTATGGGGCGGAGGTTGTGCGGCGCGTCCCGGGCATCGACGGCCTGCTGGGCACGCGGCGCTGGATGGATATCGTCGAAGTGGCGCAAAAGCTGCGAAGCGGGAAGCACCCCGAACCGCTCTATCACCTCCCTGAGCAGGCGACGGTGGGGCAAGACGAGCGCGGCGCGTTGCGCGTGGCGCGGCAGGGTGCCAGCGCTTACCTCAAGATTGCCGATGGCTGTCGTCACCCATGCGCCTTCTGCGCCATTCCCATGATCAAGGGCGCCGCGGTCAGCCGGCCTGTGGAGGCCATTCTGGCTGAAGCCCGCGCGTTGGGGGCGAGCGGGGTCAAGGAAATCACCTTGATCGCCCAGGACACCACGGATTACGGGCACGACCTGGGCATGAAGGGCGGCCTGGCAGAGCTGCTCGAGCGCCTGGCAGAGGCTGCGCCGCAGGTGCCCTGGATTCGCCTGATGTACGCCTACCCGGGATACGTCACCGAGCGCCTGATCGAGGTCATGGCGCGCCAGCCGCAGGTGCTTCCCTACCTGGATATGCCCCTGCAGCACGCCCACCCGGCGACGCTGCGCCGCATGCGCCGCCCCGCCAACCTGGAGTGGGTGCACCGCACGCTGGAGACGATGCGCCTGGCACTGCCCGGGCTGGCGCTGCGCACCACCTTCATCGTCGGTTATCCGGGCGAGACCGAGGTGGAGTTCCAAACCTTGCTCGACTTTATTGGCGATGTGCGCTTCGACCGGGTGGGCGCCTTCCAGTTCTCCTTCGAGGCTGGCACGCCCAGTGAAGCCTTGGGCGACCCGATTCCCGCGGAGGTCAAGGCCGAGCGCTGGGAGCGCCTGATGCAGTTGCAGCAAAGCATTTCATTGAAAATCAACCAGAGCTTCGTGGGCAAGACGCTGGACGTGCTGGTGGAGGGTCGCGGCGAGCTGCAGGACGAAGATGCTCCTGGCAAGGGGGCGCAGCCCATCTCCCTGGGCCGCTCGTACCGCGACGCCCCCGAGATCGATGGCATGGTGGTGGTGGAAGGCGACCTGCCGCTGGGCGCACTGCTCCCCGTGCGTATCACCGGAGCCATGCCTTACGATTTGAGCGGGGTGGCGGCGCAGCCCGGCCCCGCCTTGCGGCTGAGCGCCGAGGCAATCCCCACACGAAAGCAATCCCATAGACCATGATCGTTACACAAACGCCTGAAGTCAAATTCGCGCTGCGCGCGGTGCAGCTCGCTGCGCAACTCATCCGCCAGGTGCAGGCCGAAATGGCCTCCGCCGCGCTCACCAAGGATGACCGCTCACCGGTGACGGTGGCGGACTTTGCCTCGCAGGCCCTGGTGGCGCGCCTGCTGGAGCAGGCCTTTCCCAACGACCCGCTGGTCGCCGAGGAGGACGCCGCCATGCTGCGCTCACCTCAGGAAGGCGAAAGGCTGGAGAAGGTGAGCGCTTACGTAGCTCGCTTGCTGCCCGGGGCGCGCCCCGAGGCGGTTTGCGCCTGGATCGACCGCGGCAAGGCCGCGCCCGCCCCCCGCTTCTGGACGCTGGACCCCATCGACGGCACCACGGGCTTCATGCGCGGCGACCAGTATGCCGTAGCGCTGGCTCTGCTGGTGGACGGGCAAGTGCAGATCGGCGCGTTGGGCTGCCCGAATCTCGACCTGCCAGGTGTCCCGGCTGCTGCTGGTAGCGGCGCACTGGTGATTGCGGCGCGCGGGCAGGGCGCCTGGGCGACTTCGCTGGACGCCCCCGACCGCTATGCGCGCTTGCAGGTCTCGCCCTGCGCGAACCCCCGCCAGGTGCGCCTGCTGCGCTCGTTCGAATCTGGGCACACCAATGTCAGCCAGGTGGATGAATTCGCCCGGCTTTTGGGCGTGAGCGCCGAGCCCGTGCGCATGGACAGCCAGGCCAAGTACGCGGTGCTGGCCGCCGGCGTCGGGGAGCTGATCCTGCGCCTGCTCTCCCCCGCCAAGCCGGATTACCGCGAGAAGATTTGGGACCAGGCCGCTGGCTCGCTGGTCGTCGAAGAAGCGGGCGGGCAGATCAGCGACCTGCATGGCAAGCCGCTGGACTTCACCACCGGCAGGACACTGGCCAACAACCGCGGGATCCTGGCCTCCAACCACTGGCTGCACCCCCCTGCGCTCCAGGTGTTGAGGGAGTTGGGCGCCTAGCCGGAGGCTCATTCGAGGATGGCCTGCTGTGTCTCGTGCTAACCTCGCCGCGCTCGCCCTGTGCCTGGTGGCCGTTCTGGCTGCTGCCCTGGTGTCTGAGCTGGTCTTCGAGCGCATGGTGCACATCGAGGATGAGATGGCGTACGTGTGGCAGGCGCAGGCCATCGCCCGCGGGCAGTTGACCCTTCCCTCCCCGCCTCACCCCAAATCCTTCCTGGTGCCCTTCGTGGTGGACTACAACGGGCTGCGCTTTGGTAAATATCCGCTGGGCTGGCCGGCCTTGCTGGGGATAGGGGTTTTCTTGGGGCTGCGCGCCTGGATCAACCCTTTGCTGGCTGGGGTGGGCATGTGGTTCACGTACCTGCTGGGAAAGCGCCTGTTCGGCAAGGCGGTTGGCCTGCTGGCAGCCGGGCTCACCCTCACCTCACCCTTCTTCCTGATGAACTCGGGCTCCTTGCTCTCGCATCCCTTCGGCCTGGCGCTCAGCGCCGGGTTTGCCCTCTCCTGGCTGGCTGCCTGGGAGCCCCATCCCCAGGAGGGCGCTGGCGAAGGCGGCGCTAAAACGGTCAACACCTGGCTGCCCACGTTGGCGGCGGCGCTCTCCCTCGGCATGCTCATCCTCACCCGCCCGCTGACTGCCGTGGGCGTGGCGCTGCCCTTCACCGTGCATGGAGTGGTGTTGCTGGTGCGGGGAGGCGCAGCCACGCGGCGGCGCTTGCTCGCCTTCGGCGCGGTGGTGCTGGCTATGGCCGGCCTGCACTTCCTCTGGCAGGCGGCCGTCACGGGCGACGCGCTGCTCAACCCCTACACGCTGTGGTGGGAGTACGACAAGGTTGGTTTCGGGCCCGGTTTCGGCCACACCGAAGAGGGGCACAACCTGGACATGGCCAGGGTCAACACCAGGTTCAGCCTGCGCGTTGGCCGCCACGACCTGTTCGGCTGGGGCGCTTACTCGTGGATCTTCCTGCCCTTCGGCTTGTTGGCCACCCTCTACCGGCGCAACTGGAAAGCCTTGCTGGCGCTGGGAGCGTTCCCCGCGCTGGTGTTCGTCTATGTTTTTTACTGGATCGGGTCCGGGCTGTTCGGGCCGCGCTATTATTATGAAGGATTGTACTCCCTGACCATTGCCAGCGCAGCCGGGATTGCCTGGCTGGCGGGCTGGCCCACGCGGGCTGGCGACGCCTGGCGCTCCTTTTCCGGCTGGCGCAGGCTGCGCCCGCTGGGGGTCGCCGCCCTGCTGGCGCTGCTGGTGAGCGCCAACCTGCTCTTCTACTTACCCCTGCGCCTGGGAGGCATGCACGGCCTGTACGGGGTCACGCGCGCCCGCCTGGCGCCATTCCAGACCGAGCAAGCCGCCCGGCTGGCGCCGGCGCTGGTGATCGTCCATCCCGGCAAGTGGACAGAGTACGGCAGCCTGCTGGAGCTGCAAACTCCCTTCCTGGATACGCCCTTCATCTTTGTGTATTCTCGGGGAGCTAAAGAAAACGCCGCCCTGGCTGATGAGTTCCCATGGCGGACGATCATCCATTACTATCCCAACGAGCCGTATACCTTTTACCTGGTGCCGCGCTGACCCTCCGCGCTCAGGAAGTGCGGGCGATGGCGGTGAGTGCTAAAGCCAGCACGCCCAGGGCCAGGTTGAGCCTCAGCAGCGCCGTTTCCAGGCGCTGCACCTGGGCGGCTTCCGGGGTATCCTGGTTGGCGGCGCGGCGCATGGCGATCCTGTTCAGGCGGGGTATCACCCCCCAGGTCATCCCGGCGCTGACGCCTGCCATACCCAGGAAGAGCAGGTGCTTGACCAGAATGGCCAGCGCCCAGCGGCTGTCGATGGCGAGGAGGCCCACGTAATTCGGATTGGCGCTCATCTGGAACATGCCCGTGCCAGCCAGGAGCAGCAGGCACAGCCAACCCAGCGGGTCGAGGCGCCGCTGAATCTTCGACAGGAAGCGGGGATAATCGCCGGCGGGGAGCGTGGCGTGAGCGACTGGGACGACGAATATTGCCAGGGAAGCCAGACCGCCAATCCAGATGACGGTCGCCAGCATGTGCAGCCAGTAGGCCAGGCTCAACGCCCAGTCAGGGGGGGTCACGGTAGGGGCAGCGGTGGCTGGCTGGTGTCGACGGGGGTTTCCTCGGTGGCTTCGGGCGGCACTTCCGTGGTCGCCACTGGTTCCTCGGTCGGCTGCACGTCTCCGGAGGCCGAGGTGGGCTGGGTGGTCTCCTGGCCACCAGTGCAGCGCTCCAGGGCGCGCTGGTACTTCTCCTGCACGGTGGGGTCGGCGCCGTAAGCCAGGGCCAGCTCGTACTGCTGCATCGCCGGGCACCACTCCTTGCGGTTGATCAGGTTATCCCCGTAATTGATCAAGCCCAAACGGTAGCGTTCGGTGGCGGTCCAGCCGGTGCCATCCCGCAGGTTTGGCAGCGCCGGAGCCACCTGGCCGAAGTAATACACCACCTGCGACCAATCCACGTCCCAGAAGCTGGCGCCGAGGATGTACAGCCTGGCCCAGGTGAGGTAGCCCTTCGAGTCGGCGTCCAGGGGGCCGAAGCGCTCGGCCAGCATCAGGTCGTAGATGCCGCCTTCCAGGTCGGCGTCTTTGAGGATTTTATCCCGGCCGCGCTGGCGGAAAGCCAGGTAGAGCATGCCGTCCACCTGCACCGCCTGGAAGTTGGGGTCAGCCTTGCGCAGGTTTAGCAGGGTATCGAGGGCGGTCGTCCAATCGCTGTTGGCCAGCGATTGTTGCGATTGTGAGAAGAGCTCCTGCGCACCGCGCGTGTCCGGCGTGGGCGTCGGCAGGGGCGTGGCTTCGACGGTGGGCGTGGCGGTGATGTTGATCTGCATCAGCACTTCGGCCAGCTTCTCGGTCACGCCGGGGAAATTGGGCTCGTACTGGATGATGTACTCGAAGCGTTGGCGGGCCAGCTCGTAACGCTTGGCTTGCAGGTCCTGCACGCCGAGGTCGAACTGCTCTTGCAGGCTGAGGGCAATCTGGGTGGATTGGGCGTGGGTGCGCTGGCTGATGCCGGAGGCGTAGCCGCCCATGGCGCTGACCGCGGCGATGAGCACCAGCGCCAGGAGGCCCAGCAGGGTCATCAGGCGTATGGAAGGGAAACGTCCTTTCTTCGGAGCGGGGGCGCCCATGCCCGGCGGCTGCCCGCCGCCCTCCCCCCCAGGCAGAGACGCCGGCTCTCCGGTTGGTGGCGGAATGGTGGCGTCGAAGCCGGGGTGAGCGGGGTCTTCCAGGCCTATGCGTGTGGCCACGGTTTCGCCGGGGTCGGTTGGAGAGGGCTCTTCCGAGGATACGTTCGAAGGAGCGGCGCTATTCCAGCCCGCGTCGTGCGCAGCACCCTCCAGCGCCGGACGGGTGAGGTGCACCTGGGTCTCGTCCAGGCTGGGTGAAGCGAAACCCTCCCCATCTCGCGGGGCGGGGAGGGGCTGCGTGTCGTCATTATGGGAAATTTCCATGCGCCCCATTATACCGCACACAATCCAGACAGCCATTTGGGAGTGCCACCCCCGGGGACAGTGTATAATCGCCTCATGGCAGCGTTTCGCTTCTACCACCCGCTGGAAGTCCGTTACGGCGATTTGGATCCACAAGGCCACCTGAACAACGCAAAATATATGACTTACATGGAACAGGCGCGCATCAGCTACCTCAAGCATCTCGGCTTGTGGGAGAGCGGCTCATTCCTGGACCTGGGGATCATCCTGGCCGATGCGCGCCTGGTCTACCGCGCCGCGGTGCATTATGGCGATCCGCTACGTGTGGGTGTGCGCATTTCCCGCCTGGGGAACAAGAGCATGGACATGCTCTACATCCTGGAAAACCCCCAAACTGCCCAGGAGTACGCCAGCGGTTCGTCGGTGCTGGTGGCCTACGATTACCACCGCCAGCAGTCCATCCTTATCCCCGACCTGTGGCGCAACGCGATCAGCACCTTCGAGGAAATCCCGCCAATATCCACCTGACGCCTGCCCATCACATGCACAGGAGCGCCATCCATGGCCCTACCTCCCGTCGACGCCGATCGTTTGCTCGAGTTCTTGACTGGTCTGTTGAACATTCCCAGCCCTACCGGATTCGCCCAGCGCGCCCTTGAACACACCCAGGCTGCGCTGGCGGAGGCGCCTGGCTTGAGCTTTGCCACCACGCGCAAAGGCGGTTTGGTGGTCGGCTGGAAGGGGAGGCGCTCGGACGCGCCGCGCGCCTTGACTGCTCACGTGGATACGCTGGGCGCGATGGTCAGGGAGATCAAGGACAACGGTCGCCTCAAGCTGACCAAGGTTGGCGGTTTCGCCTGGAACACGGTCGAAGGGGAGGGCTGCACAATCTTTTGCAACAACAGCGTGACGTTGCGCGGCTCCCTGCTATTGACCAAGGCCTCCAGCCACGTGTACGGCGACCGGGTGGGCGAATTGAAGCGGGATGACGACAATATGGAGGTGCGCCTGGACGCCCGCACGGCTTCGGTGCAGGAGACGCGCTCCCTGGGCATCGCGGTGGGAGACTTCGTGGCCTTCGACCCGCGGGTGGAGCTAAACGCTGGCTTCGTCCGCTCGCGGCATTTGGACGACAAGGCCTGCGTGGCCTGCCTGGTCGCCGCGGTGGGCGCCATGCAGGCGGCCGGCTTGTCGCCCGCCCAGGACTCCAGCCTGCTGTTCAGTAACTACGAAGAGGTGGGGCATGGGGCGGCCGCCGGCCTGCCGCCGGACCTGGCTGAGCTGGTGGTGGTGGACATGGCAGCCGTCGGGGAGGGGCAAACCTCCGACGAGTTTCACGCCACCTTGTGCGTAAAAGACTCGGGCGGGCCGTACCACCATGGCTTGAGCCAGCGCCTGCGCCGCCTGGCTGAGGAGCACGGCATCGCCTGGAAGGTGGATACCTACCCCCACTACGGCTCGGATGGCGAAGCCCTGTGGCGCGCTGGCGGCGATGTGGCTGTGGCCTTGATCGGTCCCGGGGTGGACGCCTCCCACAACTACGAGCGCACCCACCTGGAAGCGCTTCTGGCAACGACGCAGTGGGTGATGGCCTACCTGCTGGGAGAATCATGACCCTGCTGTTGGACGCCGTCCTGCCTCCCCTGCCTCTCGCCCAGGCCGCAGAAGCCGCCCGCGCGGCTGAAGCAGCCGGGTTTGCCGCCCTGTGGACAATGGAGACATCTCACGACCCCTTCCTGCCCTGCGCCTTGATCGCCGAGCACACCCGTCGCCTGCAATTCGGCACGGGTATTGCGGTGGCGTTTGCCCGCAGCCCGGCGACATTGGCCTATGCCGCCTGGGATTTGGCCCAGGCTTCGCAGGGGCGCTTCATCCTGGGGCTGGGCACCCAGGTGCGGGAGCACGTCGTGCGCCGCTTCGGTATGCCCTGGCCGGATTCGGTGACCGGCAAGCTGCGCGAGCAGATCGGGGCGGTGCGCGCCTTCTGGCACGCCTGGCAGGAGGGTGAGCCGCTCAACTTCCGCGGCGAGCACTACAAGCTCACCTTGATGACCCCCTTCTTCAACCCGGGGCCGATCCCCAACCCGCTAATTCCCATTTACGTGGCGGGCGTCAACGCCGGGCTGGCGCGGCTGGCGGGCGAGGTAGCGGACGGATTCCTGGTGCACCCGCTGCACACGCTGTCGTATCTCAAGGAAGTGATCATCCCAGCCGTCCGGGGTGGGGCCAGGAGCGCCGGGAGAGGCAAGAAGGCGATTCCGCTTTCTGTCTCGGTCTTCGCCATCACCTCCCCCGAAGAGCGCGAGTTGGTGCGCTCCCAGATTGCTTTCTACGCCTCGACGCCCTCATACCGCCCGGTGCTGGCGCAACATGGCTGGCAGGAGACGGCGGCGCGCCTCTCGCACCTGGCGGCGCGCGGCCAGTGGGGGGAGATGCCCGCCCTGATCGATGAGGCCATGCTGGCGGAGCTGGCTGTGCAGGCTGCCCCTGGCGAGCTGGCTGGCGCCCTGCTGCAGCGCTACGCCGGAATCGCGGCGCGGGTCACCCTTTACACCCCATACACCCCCGGCGAACGGCAGAGCTTCTGGCGCCAGCTCGTGAAAGACCTGGAAAATCAATGAAAAGCGACGCCTCCGGCGATCCCTACCAACTCGAGCGCCTGCACATGGTGGAAGAGCAGATTCGCTCGAGAGGGATTGCCGACAAGCGCGTCCTGGCGGCGAT
>JAQUAE010000364.1 GCA_028687395.1 Anaerolineales bacterium
CCGGGCCGGCCATCGAGCGCGCCGGAGACCTGGCTGCCATCCTGACCAACCTGCGCGCCGGCGATATTCTCTTCATCGACGAGGTGCACCGCCTGGGGAAGAGCGTGGAAGAGGTGCTATACCCGGCGATGGAGGATTTTGCCCTGGACATCGTCATCGGCAAAGGACCGATGGCGCGCTCCATCCGCCTCAGGCTGCCCCGTTTCAGCGTGATCGGCGCCACGACCCGCCCGGCGCTGCTCACCGCACCGCTCAGGGCGCGCTTTGGGGCGATGTACCGCCTGGATTTCTACTCCCTCTCTGCCATCCAGTCGATTGTGCAACGAGCGGCGGGCGTGCTCAGAGTGGAAGTCGAGGCTGGCGGGGTTGAGGAGATCGCCCGGCGCGGCCGGGGAACGCCACGCGTGGCGCTGCGCCTGCTGCGCCGCGTGCGCGACTACGCCGAGGTGCGCGCCGACGGGGTGGTCACCCGCCAGATAGCGCGTGACGCCCTGGACCTGATGGACGTGGACGCGCTGGGATTGGATGACATCGACCGGCGGGTGCTGGTCACGGTGATCGAGAAATACCAGGGCGGGCCGGTGGGCCTGGCGACGATTGCGGCTTCGATCAGCGAGGAGCCGGACACGATCATGGACGTGGTCGAGCCCTACCTGCTGCAGCTCGGCTTCCTGGAAAGGACGCCACAGGGGCGCGTGGCCACCAAGCTGGCGTGCGAGCACCTGGGGTTGGCTTATCCTAAGGAAGCCCAGCCCCGCTTGTTGTAGGCCATGAATGCCCTGGCGCGCGGCTTGATCCTGGTTGGACTGGTCTTTCTCGTCCTGGGCGGGGTGGTCTACCTGGCTTCCCGATTCGGCGTGAGCCTGGATCGCTTCCCACTGGGCCGCCTGCCAGGGGATATCCGCATAGAGCGGGGCAATTTCACCTGCATTTTCCCCCTGGCGAGCATGATCGTGCTCTCGGTCGTGCTCAGCCTGCTCCTGAACCTGATCCTGCGCCTGCTGAACCGTTGAGCATTGAAGACATCCGATTTCGATTACTCCCTGCCTCCAGAATTGATTGCCCAAACCCCCCTCGAGCCGCGCGACGCCTCCCGCTTGCTCGTGCTCGACCGTGCCAGGGAGGCGCTCGAGCACGCCGCTTTCCGGGATATTGGGAACTACTTGCGCCCGGGGGACCTCTTGGTGCTCAACGAGACGCGCGTCATCCCGGCGCGCCTGTTCGCCCGCAAGATACCTACCGGCGGGCGTGTGGAGCTGCTCTTATTGCGCAGGTGCGGGGAGCTGGAGTGGGAAGTCCTGGCAGGCGGCAAGGGCTTGAACCCCGGGCGGCGCTTGCAGGTGGAATCTGGCCCGCAGGTGGAGATCGGCGCAGCCTTGAATGGGGCGCGCCGCCTGGCGCGCTTTGCTGAGCCCATCGAGCCCTACCTGGGGCGCGCCGGCCACGTTCCTCTGCCGCCTTACATCCATACCGCCCTGAAGAATGGAGAACGCTACCAGACGGTTTATGCCCGGGAATCCGGCTCGGCGGCCGCGCCTACTGCCGGGCTGCACTTCACGCCGCGCTTGCTGGAGAGCCTGGCAATACGGGGTGTAAAGTCCGCCCGGGTGGTGCTGCACATCGGTCTGGATACCTTTGCGCCGGTAAACGAGGAGGATCCCCAGGAGCACCACATCCACAGCGAGTGGTGCCGGCTGGACCGGGAGGCAGCCGAGCAGATCAATCGCACCCGTAGTGCTGGCGGGCGCATCGTCGCCGTAGGGACGACCAGCGTGCGCACGCTGGAGAGCGCCGCTCGCCTGGCCAGCGCGGGTGAAACTGTCCGGCCGTACGATGGCGCCGCCGATTTGTTTATCTTACCCGGCTACCAGTTTCGCGCCGTAGATGCGCTGATCACCAACTTTCACCTGCCGCGCTCGACGTTGATCATGCTGGTTAGCGCCTTTGCCGGGAGGAAGCGTATCCTGCAGGCGTATGCCGTTGCCGTCCAGCAGGGTTATCGCTTCTACTCCTTCGGCGATGCCATGTTGATCCTATGACGATTGAGCAAGCACAAGCGCAGCTAGAGCAGGAAATCATCGCCTGCCGCAAATGCCCCCGGCTGGTGGCCTGGCGCGAGCAAGTGGCAGTGACGAAGCGCCGGGCTTACATGGAGTGGGAGTATTGGGGAAAACCCGTCCCTGGTTTTGGGGACCTGGCGGGCAGGGTGCTGGTGGTTGGGCTGGCACCGGGGGCGCATGGCGCCAACCGCACCGGCAGGATGTTTACCGGGGACGGTTCGGGTGAGTTCCTGTACCGCGCCCTGCATCGCGCCGGCTTTGCCAACCAGCCCTCGACCCGTGATCGCCATGACGGGTTGCGCCTCGACGACCTGTATATCAGCGCAGTGTGCCGCTGCGCCCCGCCCGGGAACCGTCCTACACCTGAAGAGATCAGCAATTGCCTGCCCTACCTGAAGCGTGAGATTGCACTGATGTCCAATCTCAAGCTGCTCGTGGCGTTAGGAGGTATAGCTTTGCAGGGCGCCATGCAGGCATTCGCCTACCCCAAGCTGCCCTTTGCGCATGGGGCTGTCTACCCGCCTGAGGCCGGCCGGCCATGGGTCGTGGTTTCTTACCACCCCAGCCTCCAGAACACCCAGACCGGCCGGCTGACAGAAGGGATGTTCGCTGGGATCTGGTCGCAGGTGCGCGCCATCCTGGATGAACAGGCGTGATGACCGGGGGCATAATCGTAGCTCGTGGGTCGGGCGGCTGGCCTGGATTATAATGAAAGGACCATTCTA
>JAQUAE010000365.1 GCA_028687395.1 Anaerolineales bacterium
TGGAGAGGCGGAAGTCTGGGGCGGCAAAACCTGTCTGAGGCGCAGGCTGGCTGTCCTGCAGTGCGGTAGCGTCCTCGACCTTGGAGATCCAGATCCAGACTAACCCCAGGAGCAAGATCAAGAGAGAAGCCGTCTGACGGCGATAGTGGTGGATGCTCATTGGGTGGTAAGTGTAAAGGGGAGTGAGGAGCGTGTCAAGCCCGATGCATCCACTCCCCGCCGCGCTGCGTATAATAGCCACATGGATAAGATTCGAGCAGGGAAACGTCCGCGCTGGAGCCAGGCGCTTCTCCTGGTTTGCACTCTCGCCCTGGCAGGCAGTGCTGGCTGCAGCCAGGTCGCCCTCCCGAGACAGGCGATGGAAAGCCTCCGATCAACGCCCCACACCCCGGCGTGGGAGGCGAGCCTAACCCCACCCTCTCCCTCCGAACCCGGCAGCTACTCATCCCCACAAGGTGAAACGCCCACGCTGCTCAACTCGCCACAGGCAACGGTCTCCGGGGCGTACCCTGCTCCGGGGACCGCGGCAACCACGCTTGGCGATCCCTACCCATCCCCAGCGGGGTGGCCGGGGCCTGCCACGACCACACTTGCGCCGCTGAACACCGAAGTGCAGGTGACCAGCCAGCCGACCGAACCGCCGATCGTGTTCACCGCTTTGAGAGCCAGCGATCCCACCAGGGTGAGCCTGGCGGCGGGCAAGCCGCAATTGGTCGAGGTGTTTGCCTTTTGGTGACCGGTGTGCAAGAGCATGGCGCCCGTCGTGCACGGGCTCGAGAGCAAATATGGCGCCGGGGTGAATTTCGTCTACCTGGATCGGGATGATCCGCGCAACGCTGAGTTTCTCGAAACCCTGGGCTTCAGATACCAGCCGCACTTCTTCTTGGTGGATGCGCAGGGGCATGTTCTAAAGCAGTGGGTGGGTTATGTGGGCGTCGAAGTTCTGGAGGAGGCGATCGTTTCCGTCCAGTAAGCGTGTGGGGAGGGAGCGCAGCCGGCCTGGTCAGGCGCGCCCGAGGCGTGAGTTCTTGACAACTGCGAGAAAAATGGTATGATAACCCCACCCCCCTGGGGTGGGGTACCCTCGGGAAAGGTCGGCTATGAAACACGAAGGACACATTCTGCGGTTGAAAAATATCGAAGGACACCTGCGCGGCGTCGTGCGCATGGTTGAAGAAGACGCCTATTGCATCGACGTTATCCATCAGATTCAGGCGGTGCAGGCAGCCTTGAACAAGGTGAGCGCTCAAATCCTGGAGGAGCACCTGCACTCTTGCGTCATCACCGCTATTCGTGGGGAAGAAGCCGCCGAGCGCGAACGCGTGCTCAACGAAATCTTGGATGTGTACACCATGCGCGCCAAGTCGTGAAACCTGGTCGCTTATTTCCAGGCTGCCCCAATTTTATCTTTTGATAGGAGTAACCTATGGCTACGGTTAAATATTCCGTTCCCAACATTTCGTGCAACCACTGTGTGCACACCATCCAGAGTGAGCTATCCGAACTGGCGGGCGTTCAGGCCGTTCAGGCGGATAAGGACAGCAGGGTGGTCACGATTACCTTCGACCAACCGGCGACTGAAGAGACGATCAAGCGCTTGCTGGCTGAGATCAATTACCCGGCGGTCGATTGACCCGCTCTCTGGTGCAACCGTAAATGAACGCCAAAGGGACAATGGATAAAACGCGCCAGATCACTTTGCCCATCACGGGTATGACCTGCGCTAACTGCGTGGCGACTGTCGAGCGCAGCCTCAAGAAGCTGGATGGTGTGGACAGGGCATTCGTCAACCTGTCCTCCGAACGCGCTACGATCGACTTTGACCCGCAACTCACCGGGCTCCCGGAGATGATCGCCCGCATCCAGAAGGCAGGCTACGGCGTCGCCGAAGGGGAGCTTGTCTTGATCATCCCCCGGTTGAGCGATAGCGCCGACGCTCAACGCCTGGAGGGCACCTTGCGCAAGCTGGAAGGTGTGCGCCAGGCGAGCGTCAACCTGTCCAGCGAGCAGGCCAGGATCGTCTTCATCCCCACCCTGATCACGCCCACGGAGATCAAACAGGCCATCCAGGCTGCGGGGTTCAAGCCAAGCGAATTGAGTGGGGAGAGCGAGGACGTGGAGCGCGCGGCGCGCCAAAAGGAAATTCGCCTGCAGAAGCGCTTCTTGCTCGTCGGGCTGGCTTTCACCGTGCCGTTGTTTCTCTTCGCCATGGCGCGCGACCTGGGGCTGTTGCCTCATACTATCTCCCACGCGGCCTGGGCGAACTGGTTGATGCTGGCGCTGGCTACCCCGGTGCAGTTTTACGTCGGCTCCCAGTACTACACTGGCGCGCTGAAAGCCCTGCGCAACCGCTCAGCGAACATGGACGTGCTCATTGCCATGGGCTCCTCGGCGGCTTATTTCTATTCGCTGCCGATCACCTTCGGCTGGATGGAGGGACACGTTTACTTCGAGACGGCTGCGGTTATCATCACCTTGATCAAGCTGGGCAAGTTCTTGGAAGCGCGCGCCAAAGGACAGACCAGCGAGGCGATCAAGAAGCTGATGGGACTGCGCCCCAAGACTGCTCGCGTCGTCCGTGGCGGCCAGGAAATGGACTTGCCCATCGACCAGGTAACCGTGGGGGATATCGTCATTGTCCGTCCAGGCGAGAAGGTGCCCGTGGATGGCGAGGTCATCGAAGGGCATTCGAGCGTGGATGAATCCATGCTTACCGGCGAATCGCTCCCCGTGGAGAAGGTGCCCGGCAGTCGCGTGGTCGGTGCGACGAT
>JAQUAE010000366.1 GCA_028687395.1 Anaerolineales bacterium
TGCACCCTCCCCAACTGGACGATCTGGGGCTCCTGGCAGCGCTGCGCTGGTACGCCGGCGAAACGCAAGCCCGCTTTGGCTTGCCTGTCGAGGTGTTTTGCGATGGCAATTGTAAAGAAATCCCCCTGGACACCCGCGTGGCGCTCTTCCGCATCGCCCAGGAAGCGATCACTAACATCGTGCGCCACGCCGACGCCAGCAAGGCGATCCTGCGCCTGGCGATCTACCCCGAAAAATATACCCTCGAAGTGGAGGACGACGGCAAAGGCTTCGACGTCGAAACCTGCATGAAGAAGGGACCTGAAGATCCCTGCCTGGGATTGATGGGCATGATTGAGCGGGCTGCCATCCTGGGCGGCGTCTGCCAGATTCACTCCCACCCCGGGCGTGGCACCCAGGTGCAGGTCGAGGTTCCCGCCGCAAAGAAAAACGATGGAACCGATACGCATCCTGCTGGTTGACGATCACGAAGTGGTGCGCACCGGGTTGCGCATGCTCATCCAGGACGAGGCCGACATCCTCATCCTCGGCGAAGCCAGCACCGGTGAGGAGGCCATCGCCCTGACCCGAGAGCTTCAGCCGGAGGTAGTGGTCATGGACCTGACCCTGCCGGATATTTCCGGTATTGACATCACCAGAACACTCAAGAACGAAACTCCCCAGGTGGCGGTGGTGGCGCTGACCATCCACGAAGACCAGCAATACTTCTTCGAGATGCTCAAGGCGGGCGCTACCGGCTACGTCCCCAAACGCGCCGCGCCAGAGGACCTGATCTCAGCCATCCGCGCCGCCCATTCAGGCGAGGTGTACCTCTATCCCTCCCTGGCGCGAACCCTGGTCGAGGATTTCATCCACCGCGCCAGCCAGGAGGCACGCCCATCTGTTTTGGAGAATCTCACCCACCGCGAAAAAGAAGTATTAGGTTACCTGGCAGAGGGGCTGACCAATGAGGAAATCGCCAACAAATTGCTCATCAGCAAGCACACTGTCGCCCGGCATCGTGAAAACCTGATGCGCAAGTTAAACCTACACTCGCGCAGTGACCTGGTGAGATACGCCGTACGCAAAGGGGTGATCCAGCCCTGAAAAAAAGGGGGGTTCCCGCCGGAGAATACTCTTTTCCTCCTATTGATTCCCACACGTCTATCCAGTATGCTATATAATATAAGTACATTAGGAGGCACAAATGCGCAAAGTCCAATTCATGGCGGTCTTCTGGACGCTGCTCATAGCCGTTCCCATCACAGCCCTGACACTGACCATGAGCGCCTACATCACCAATCATCTGATCGATCTGAGCAATGGTGTGAGCTCACTCGTCCAGCGGGTTTTCTCCCAAGGCCGCGACCTGATCTTCGAGGCGGAAGTCGCCGGGTTGATTGCCGGGCAACTGCTCATCCTTGCCATACTGCTAATCACCCTGCTTCCCAGGCGTTCCGACCACTCGGTGGAATGACCGATCCTCCGTCTCAATGAACCCGCGCTTGGTTGTGTACGACAAAACAACCAGGCTTCGCCGCGCCCATCCAACGGTAGCGCGTCCCTGACAGGCGTTCCTGCACCCCCTTTCGTGCAGGAACTTTCTCTTTATATTGGGGGTCTGCTTAGAAACTCAGGCGCTTTGTGACTTTTGTAACGAGAAATAGCACCTAATTTACACTGTAACAATATCCTGCCTGAGGGTATACTGGCATTATTTGTGAAAATAAACACTAATTCACGCTTAACTGCGTAAGTCCTATCAATAACAAACGCACCAGCTTACCTCTCGGAGCCATAATCCATGGATAAAGCCAGCCTGCCAAGTTTCGATCCTGCTCACGACGTATTGCATTACGAAGTTAAACCATTAGACGTTTTCTTCTCCCCCAAGAACGTGGCTGTCATCGGCGCCACCGAAACCCCCGGCACCGTCGGTCGCACCGTCTTGTGGAACTTGATCAGCAGCCCCTTCGGCGGCGCGGTGTTCCCGGTCAATCCCAAGCGCAAAAGCGTCCTGGGCGTAAAAGCCTACCCTAACATCTTCGAGGCACCCGAACAGGTCGACCTGGCGGTGATCACCACCCCCGCCCAGAGCGTGCCGGCGATCATCAAAGATTGCGCCAAGGCCAATATCAAAGGCGCCGTGGTCATCTCGGCAGGCTTCAAGGAGATCGGTGCGGAGGGCGTGGAGCTGGAACGCCAGATCCTGGAACATGCCCGCCAGGGGAACATGCGCATCATCGGCCCCAACTGCCTGGGGGTGATGAGCCCTATCTCCGGCCTCAATGCCACTTTCGCCAGCGGCATCGCCCGCAAGGGCAACGTCGGTTTCCTCAGCCAGAGCGGCGCCCTGTGCACCGCCGTCCTGGATTGGAGCGTGAAGCAAAACGTGGGCTTCAGCGCTTTCATCTCCATCGGCTCGATGCTCGACGTGGGATGGGGCGATCTGATCTACTACCTGGGCGATGACCCGCAGACTGACAGCATCGTCATCTACATGGAGACCATCGGCAACGCCCGCGCCTTCCTCTCGGCTGCTCGTGAGGTAGCGCTCACCAAGCCCATCATCGTGATCAAACCCGGTCGCACCACTGGCGCCGCCAAGGCGGCTGCCTCCCACACCGGCTCGCTAACCGGCAGCGATGAGATCCTCGAAGCCGCCTTCCGCCGCAGCGGCGTGTTGCGCGTCAACACCATTGCTGAGCTCTTCTATATGGCGGAAGCGCTCTCCAAGCAACCCCGCCCCAAGGGCAACAACCTGACGATCCTCACTAACGCCGGCGG
>JAQUAE010000367.1 GCA_028687395.1 Anaerolineales bacterium
AAACCCTGGCAAGCGCCGACATCCCCTCGGGGGATCGCCTGGTGCTGACCGCCGATATCACCGCGGGAGGGCTATCCGTCGAGCAGAGCCCGCGCATGCGCCGCTTGTGGGCAGATTACAAGCTGATACAGGAACTGGCAGCGCGCAGCGACCTGATCGAGTTCGATGCCAAATCCGCCCGCCCCGGCCTGCCGCCCGAGCGTTATATCGTCACCTTCAGGTGCAAGGGCATCCATTCCGTCGACCGGCAGGGCAACCCCAAGATCGCTTCCAGGCACCAGGTAGAGATCTACCTGCACAACCAATATCCCCAACGCTGGCCGGGGATGAAGTGGCTCACCCCCATCTGGCACCCGAACATCAACCACATCAACGGCACGGTGTGCATCGACGCCGCCTGGTGGACCGCCAGTCGCTCGCTGGATTGGCTGGTCATCATGATCGGCGAGATGGTGCAGTACAAGAATTTTCACGACGACCCCACCCAACCTCCCTTCCCCTGGGATCCCGAGGCCGCCCGCTGGTGCCGGGACTATCGCACCAAACACCCCGAAGCCTTCCCGGTGGATAAGCGCGAGCTGCTGCGCCCGGAGCGCATCAAGCTCACCAAACCCCAGCCGAAACCCAAACCTCGCATTCATCTTAAGTGATCCATTCTTACCTAAAGGATCAGCCCGGGCAAAACCAATCAACCCTATCCGTTTGAAGTTCTGGAGGAAAAAACCATGGCAGACAAACCTGTAACCTTAGTGCTCCCTTCGGGCGGTACGCGCACCGCAGAGGTGCCCGACGACGTGGCGGTAAAGGAACTGATTCCCGAACTGGCAACCTCGCTCGAATTACCCACGACGGGGCCGGATGGGCGGCCGATCAGCTACCGGCTGGACAGCAAAGCCCTTGGTCGCCAGCTTCAGGAAGAAGAGACCCTGCAGGAAGCCAATGTCCCGGTAGACGACCGCCTGATCATCACTGCCGACATTACTGCAGGGTAACCAGCAGCGCGGCCGGGTGGTTTGTGGGCCCATGCAAACCGCCTGGCCCCCCTGCGCATGATTGGGAGAACAACCGGCATATGACCGAATCCAAGATCTCGCTGGCGCCGCCCGACGATCTCAAACCGCGCAAGGCGCACATCCCCTTCGAGCGCGCCTTGCGTTGGCGGGCGCGCCTGGAGGACGAAAACCATTTGCCGGCGGTGTCGGTCTTTATCTCGCAGCGCGCTTTCGTGC
Source organism: Anaerolineales bacterium (assembly GCA_028687395.1). Lineage (GTDB taxonomy): Bacteria > Chloroflexota > Anaerolineae > Anaerolineales > UBA4823 > JAQUAE01. The sequence goes on from JAQUAE010000367.1 coordinate 1,230, forward strand.
GCTTCTGCGCTCACGCCGGCAGCGACCTGGACAACGAGGTGGGCGGGTGGTTGGTGGGCAAGTGGCGCGCCGACAAGGAAACCGGCGAGCAATTCATCATCGTCGAAGCCACCTTGCCCGCCCGCCATATCCGTCACGGAGGCACCTTCCTGACTTTCACCCAGGACAGCCAGGTGACCCTGTACGCCGAATTCCAGGAGCGCTTCCCCAATAAGGAACTCGTCGGTTGGTACCATACCCACCCGCGCATGGGCATCTTCCTGTCCGAGTACGACACCTGGCTGCACCGCAACTTCTTCCCCGAGCCTTACCAGGTTGCCCTGGTCATCGAACCCTTCTCGTCGACAGGGGGCTTCTTCATCCGTCAGAGGGACGGAACGTTGAATCCACATCATTACTTCGGCTTCTACGAGCTCAACAATCGTGGAAATCGCAGTGTGGTGCACTGGCGCAACCTTTCCCCGGAGACGGAAATTCTCTCAGTTCAAGGAGATAATCCATGAGCCGATTGATGCGAGTGTATTACTTCGGCCTTCTGGGCGCCATCGGCGGCGTGATCGGCTGGCAAGTCAGCAATCTGCTTGGGCTTTCCTTCACCCCCAACGTCTACCTGAGCGAGGTGGTGGTAGGAGCGCTCATCGGGCTGTGCATTGGCGCCCTGATTGGGTTGGGCGAGGGGCTCTCCTCGCGCAACCCGATCCAAACCTTGCGCTCCGGGGCGATCAGCGGCGCCCTTGGACTCGCTGGCGGCGCAATCGGGCTGCCCATCGCCGAAGGGCTTTTCCAACTGCTTGGCGGAGGCATCCTCAGCCGGGCGATCGGTTGGGGCGTGTTTGGCCTGCTCATCGGCGTCGCCTCGGGAATCAACGGCGGCAGCCAGATGTGGAAAAGCGCCCTTGGCGGGTTGATCGGCGGAATCCTGGGCGGCTTCCTGCTCGAGACGGCGCGCCGCTGGTTGCAAGACCCGCTCCTGGGGAAAGCCGCCGGCCTGCTCCTGTTGGGGGCTTCGGTAGGTGTGTTCATTGCCCTGATCGTCTACCTGCTCTCGCGCGCCTGGCTGGAAGTGAAATCCGGCAAACTCAAAGGGACCGAGTTCATCCTGGACAAATTCCTGAAAAAACAAGGGCCGTCTGCCTTCATCGGCAGCGACGCCCTCAAGGCAGACATCGTCCTCCCCGACCCGGATATCGCCCCCCAGCATGCCATGCTGAAGGGCGCCGATACGAGCTTCACTCTCAAGGACATGAGCCTGAACGGGACCTTCGTCAACAACCAGCGCATCGAGCAGGCCAGTTTGAAAAACCGCCAAACCATCAAGATGGGCAATACCGAGCTCATCTATCACGAAAAGAGGTGAAGCATGAAAAAGATGGTGCATAAAACCGGCTACGCCTGCCTGTTGGTAAGCCTCTTCCTCAGCCTGACCGGTTTCGCCCCAGCCGGCAGGGTAGCCGCCAACAACGCGCCCCTCGACGTGCGCATCACCCAGGTCGACACCTCCCAATTCCCCAGCGTGACCGTCTACGTCTCGGTGAC
>JAQUAE010000368.1 GCA_028687395.1 Anaerolineales bacterium
GCTGCCCGTGGCCGCAATCAAGGCGTAGTGCGGCGTCGGGGTGGGAATAGGCGTCTGTGTGCGCGTGGGGGTCAGCGTGATGGTGGGGGTGAGGCTGGGCGTCAAGGTCGGAGGGATGGGCGTGGCAGTGTGCGTGGGTGCCAGGGTGCGCGTGGGCGTGGCTGAGGGGATCAGGGTGGGCAGGCCCATCCGCCCGCCAAAAACCGCGCCGGCTCCGCCAATGCCGATGACCAGGATGACCCCCAGTAAAACCACCGTCCCGCCCAGGGTATAGCCCAGTAAGGTGAGCGGCCGGTACCCCAACAGGACGAAGACGAGCGCCCCAATGAGCACTGCGCCAGCCAGGTGGAGGCAGAAGACGACCAGACCGTCCGGCCACAGGTGGGGGTAGCGCCCGGCGAGGCCAAAGCCGGCAACCGCCAGGGGCAGGTAGAGCTCGTATGCCAGGGCAACGCTGGCCACGGCTGCCTTGCGCTCGCCGCGCAGGACGGTCCCCGCGGCGAAGCCAGCTCCAATGAGGGCGGTCAAGAAACCTGTCCAGGAGAGCCGTGCGTGCAGGTAGGCCTGGGAGAGGGCCAGCTCAGTGTGCGCAGGGTCGAGGAAGCGGGCAGCCAGCCCGGCTAAAAGGCCACCCAGCAAAGCCAGCGCCGCGCCGACCGCCAACCCCGCCAGGCTGCGAGAGAAGAAAGCCGCAGACCCCGTCACCATGCCGAGGGCGAGGCCGATCAGCGGCGCCATGAAGGGCGAGAGCAGCGCGCCCAGCAGCAGGATGGCCGGGGCGTCCAGGAGCAAGCCGGCTCCCAGGACCAGGCCTCCTAGCAGTGAGAACAGGAAGAAATCGAAGCTGGGCGAGAGGCGGTGAGCCAATGCGTCCAGAAGCGCAGCCCGCTCGTCGGCGTCCAGCGGGGCGAGCAAACGCTTGGCGCGCCGGCGCCGCGCGGGGGGCAGGCGCTCAGGATCATCGGGGAAGAGTTCGCTGGTGGGCAGGCTCATTTTCGTAAGCTGGCTACGAGGCGCAGGGGTTTTTCCAGCAGTTCCAGCGCGGGGAGGAAGCTCTCTGCCACCAGGTCGGCTGCCAGCAGCGCTTCCGCCGCCAGCCCTTCGGGGGAAAGGGTGCAGATTCCCACCGCCAGAGTCCCATTGACGTCGCTCACCAGGTGCTCCAGCTTGACCACGCCGCGCCCCGGGATGCTCAACTCGATCATGAGACAATTATACAGGATATCCGCCGGCCGGCCTTCCCCGTTCCCGGGCACGGCGCCCGGCTCGCGGCGCAGTTCATAGTAAAATTAGGCTATCGCCCGCCGCGATGGTCAGACGGCGCGGCCGAGCGAAATTCAATTCCACGCGCGCACATTCACCTGGTTATGTCCCGCCGCCTCGCCCAATTCCTCCCCGTCCTGCTTTTCCTGGCCCTGGCTGCCTGTGCCCTGCCCGGCTCGCAGGGCCAGGTTACTGATACCGCTCTCTCCTCGCCGCAGGCGTTGCCCACCAGCACGAGCACCCCGCCGCTCAGCGAGACGCCAAACCCTCCTTCAATTGTACTGGTCGCGACGCCATCTGCCGATCCCGCGCTGGCAGCCAGCCTGCAAGAGCGGCTCGCCTCGCTGGCCGAGGAAGCGGAGCTGCATTTCGAGACGCGCCCCGCACTGACCCCTGCTGACCTGCCGGGCGCCAACCTGCGGGTCGCAGTGCTGTTGGGCGCAGACGACGCCTTGCTCACCAGCCTGGCCTCTGCCGCCCCAGAGGTGCAATTCCTGGCTATCGGTTCATCTAACCTTGAACCCTCACCGAATTTATCTCTGGTTTCCTTCCAGGCGCAGCGCGCCGACCTGCAAGCTTTCCTGGCGGGCTACATCGCCGCGGCCGTCACCGAAGACTGGCGTGTGGGGGTGGTCAGCGAAGCCGGCACGCCCAACGGCAAGGCGGCGCGCAATGGATTCACCAATGGCGTGTTCTTCTTCTGCGGCCTGTGCCGGCCGGTGTACCCGCCCTTCCCCATCCCGGGCTATCCCCTGACCTGGGAGCTCGCCGCGGGGGGTGGGGGCGCTGATTGGGAGGCGGCGATGGCGTACTTCAAGGAATGGAGCGTGAAGACCATCTACGTGGCCGATCCGTTGGCTGAAGCGCCCTTGTTGGACGCAATGGCTGCCTCCGGCTTCAACCTGATCGCCAGCCCGGCGCCCACGGCGGCCACCCAGTCCGTGTGGATTGCCTCGGTTGGCAGCGCCGACCTGCTGCAAGCCGTCGAGGCGCTGTGGCCCGATTTGCTGGCCGGCAAGGAAGGGGCGCGGCTTGACCTCACCCTGGCGATCACGCACGCCAACCCGGCGCTCTTCAGCCCGGGGCGGCAGGACTACGTCGCCCACATGCTGGCCGACCTGCAGCAAGGCTACATCGATACCGGGGTCGACCCGGCCAGTGGGGAGATGCGCTAGGTCCGCGGCTGAGTTTAATAGTGAAGAATGACAGGTTGCGTTCTGAAGAAGTTCATGCTACACTTTTCTAAGTGCAGGCGGTTGAAAGACCTAAGGGCCGCGTTATGGGAAAACGTCGCTTCCTGTTCATCCAAAAACCGTTAGCTGTTTTATTACTCGCACGAAAGGAGGGCGTGAAGCGGGTCGATACTACCATACCATACGTTCATAAACCAGCAGGACCATTCTTCTAAATACCACCCTACTCATATTGGAGGAGAAAACCAATGTCCAAGAAGTTATATACACTCGTAGCCCTGTTCGTCGTCGCTGCGTTTGTCCTGG
>JAQUAE010000369.1 GCA_028687395.1 Anaerolineales bacterium
GCATGTCTTGTATGGGCACCCCTTTGGCCTGCCATTCTGCCAGAGGAGTCTCCCAGGGTAGGTCGGAGAAGTCCGGATAGCCGGGGAGGATGTGCAACCTGCGGGAGGGGGATTCCATAGCCATTGTGTTGGTGCAAGACCAGGTTGGGGGCGCCGCTGCGCCATCCGCTACTGGGTGTACGATACCATAAAAATCCCCCTTTACAGTTTATATTTAGGTTACAGGCGGGGTGATGCTTCGCCAGGATGCCAGATGGGGCTGGGGGTTATAATTCATCATCGTGATGAACACCCGCCGCTATCGAAAGATCATCTTCTTCTTCGCCCGGGCAATCAGCAGTTTTTTTATCCAGGACATCCTCCTGCCCCATCTTGGGGGGCGCGCCTGGTCGAGGCGCACCCGTCCGGAGCGCCTGCGCCGTATGGCTGCGGCTTTCCGCACTTTGGCAGTGGAGATGGGGGGCGTCCTTATCAAAGTCGGCCAGTTCCTGTCCTCCCGGGTGGATGTCTTGCCGGAGGAGATCACCGCGGAACTGGAGGGACTGCAGGACGAGGTGCCCGCGGAGCGCTTCCCTGATATCCGCCAGGTGGTGGAGGCTGATTTTGGCGTTCCCCTGGGGGAAAAGTTCGTCGCTTTCGAAGAGCTGCCGGTGGCGGCTGCCTCATTAGGCCAGGTGCACGGGGCAAAGGTGGCGCAGGAGGAGAAAGAGGCGGATGCTCTCACAAGCCCGCCTCGCCTGGCGCTGGTGGACGTGGTGGTCAAGGTGCAGCGCCCGAACATCGAAAGCTTGATTGCTACCGACCTGGCTGCGCTGCGCACGGTGGGCGCCTGGCTGCACGCCTATCGCCCTGTCCGCCGGCGCGCCAATATCCCCGCACTCCTGGATGAGTTTACCCGCATCCTCTACCAGGAAATCGATTACCTGGCCGAAGGCCACAACGCCGAAACTTTTGCGGCTAATTTTACCGGTGACGACCGCATCCGCGTTCCGCAGGTCTTCTGGTCGCATACTACCCGCCGCGTCTTGACCCTGGAGAATGTGATGGCGATCAAGGTCTCCGACTTCGCCGCTATCTCAGCGGCTGGGATCGACCGCGGCGAGGTCGCCTCCCGGCTGATCGACGTGTACCTGAAGCAGATTTTCGAGGATGGCTTCTTCCACGCCGACCCGCACCCGGGCAACCTCTTCATCTGCCCGGCCGGCGACCAGGAGCCACCGGGTGATGATTGGCAGCTCACCTTCGTCGATTTTGGCATGGTCGGGCGGGTGCCGGATAACCTGCTGCAGGGTTTACGGGAGATGCTCATCGCCATCGGCGTGCGCGATACCGCCAGGCTGGTCAAATCGTACCAGATGATTGGCGTGCTACTCCCGGAGGCCGACCTGGAGTTGATCGAGAAGGCTGAAGCCAGGATGTTCGAACGTTTCTGGGGGAAGTCGATGAGCGAGCTGCAACATTTTAGCCACCCGGAGGCAGCGCAGTTCGCAGTCGAATTCCGCCAGTTGCTCTACGCCATGCCCTTCCAGGTACCGCAGGATATGATTTTCCTGGCCAGGGCGGTGGGACTCCTGGCTGGCATTTGCACCGGGCTCGATCCAGATTTCAACGTCTGGACTCACCTGGCACCCTATGCTCACAAGCTGATTTCCCGCCAGGCTGGAGCTGGCTTGAGTGAGATTCTGGAGCAAGTGAAACGCCTGGCAAGCATATTCATCGCCATGCCCGGCCGCGTGGACGCCATGCTGGCCAGGATGGAGCGCGGCGAGATGGAAGTCCGCTCTCGGGAGCTCACCCACCAGATCCTGCACCTGGAGCTGGCCTTCCAACAGGTGGCGGGGGGGATCATCTTCGCCGCCCTCTTCCTGGGAGGCCTTCAACTCGTCCTGGCCGATATGCTCCCTGGAGGATATGCGCTCCTATTCGCCTCTGCCGTTTGCTTGGTATGGGTGATTATCCTGGGGAGGCAGCGTTGAGCGGATGTTGACCAGAATGGTAATGTATAATTGTGCCTGCCCCCAGGTTTTTGCGGGTGGGCGGAGAGTGGTGGAATTATGCGGTTATTTGATGTAACTTTCTGCATAGCGCGCGCATCTGATAAGAGGACGTCGGATAAACGTTTTACTTTTAGAAGTTACGCAGTTGAGCGTGATCCTCCCCCCAACTGCGTAAGTCCTGACTTTAATATCTTGGAGATGAGATGGACTTCAATTTGAATAACCTCCCCGCCAGCAATACGGGGGTGAATTTATCCGCGGAACCGGTGAAGGTGCTGATTCTCGGCTCTGGTCCGGCAGGCTTGTCTGCGGCGCTGTATGCCGCCCGCGCGGATTTGAAACCGATCGTCCTGGCCGGCATGGACCTGGGAGGCCAGGTGTCCTTGACCTACACGGTGGAGAATTATCCCGGTTTTCCGGATGGGGTAGGCGGGCCACAATTGGTCGATCTGTTTCAGAAACAGGCTGAGCGATTCGGCGCACGCGTCGAGTTCGACACTGCTTTGGAAGTGGATTTCTCCCAGCGCCCCTACCGCGTGAAAACTTACAATGGGGAGTACCTGGCTGAGACGATCATCATCGCCACTGGCGCGACGCCCATCCACCTGAACGTTCCGGGTGAAGTGGCCTTGACCGGCAAGGGCGTTTCTTACTGCGCCACCTGCGATGGCTGGTTCTTCAAGGACAAGAAGGTGATCGTCGTGGGCGGGGGCGATAGCGCTCTGGAAGAGAGCCTGTTCCTCACCCGCTATGCTAGCTCGG
>JAQUAE010000370.1 GCA_028687395.1 Anaerolineales bacterium
GGGGAGAGGAATTCGATTTTTGGCTGCATGGTATTCTTGTCTTGGGCTAAATTGGATGGGACAGGAACATTTTATCCTAGTTAATGCTAAAATGTAAGCCGTCCCAATTTCCGCGCCAGAAGGCAATCCCCCCCACATGGCGGTCCCGGCAATCCTCCCTGACACAAACCCGCGCATCAAGGCAGATTTAACCCTGCTGCTGGTCTCATCGTTGTGGGGGAGCGCTTTCGTCGCCCAGCGCATAGCCGCGCAGAACATGAGCATCTTCTTGTTCAACGGCTTGCGTTTCCTCTTCGGGGCGTTGGTGCTGGTGCCGTTCCTGGCCAGGGTTCCCCGGCCGCGCTTCCCGCAGGAGCGCAAGACCTGGCTTGGCTTGCTCCTGGCTGGCCTCTGTCTTTACGGTGGGACAACTCTGCAACAATTGGGCATACGCTACACCACGGCAACCAACGCGGGCTTCATCACCGGCCTGTATGTGGTTATCGTCCCCATCTTGCTTACGCTGGGCTTGCGCCAGCAGCCGCGGGGGGTAGTTTGGCTGGCTTCCCTGCTGGCTGCGCTGGGAATGTACCTGCTGAGCACACAGGGCAGCTTCACGTTTGCTCCCGGCGACGGCCTGGTGCTGGCGGGGTCGTTGTTGTGGGCGCTGCACGTTATCGTCATCGGCTGGCTGGCGCGGCGCATGCAGATTTACCCCCTAGCGGTGGGGCAATTCCTTATTTGCAGTGCGCTGCACCTGAGCAGCGGACTGCTTATCGAAGGCGCGGCGATGTTCGCGCCGGGGGTGGTTTGGGGGGCGGTGCTCTATACCAGCCTGTTTTCCATCGGGATGGGTTTCACCCTGCAGGCCATTGCCCAACGCGTGGCGCCGCCGGCGGACGCGGCGATTATCCTGTGCGGCGAGGCCGTGTTCGCCGCCTTTTTCGGATGGGCCATCCTGGACGAGCGCCTGAGCGTGCTGCAGATCGTGGGCAGCGCCTGCATGTTGGCGGGCATGCTCCTGGCGCAGGTGGACCCCTCTCGCAACGATCTTGTGGATATCCCACTACCAAGGAGTGAGCGATGAGCGATCATATTGTTTATGCCATCCTGGGGGCGGGCCGGCAGGGTACGGCAGCCGCCTACGACCTGGTGCGTTGGGGACAGGCGCGCAAGGTCATCCTGGCAGACCAGGATTTGCAGGTTGCCAGGGGTGCTGCCCTGCGCGTCAACCATAGCCTGGGAGGCGCCTTTGTCGAGCCCGCCCAGGTGGATGTGACCGAGAGCCGTGAGGTAGAGCGATTGCTGGGGGGAGTGGACGCCTGCTTGAGCGCAGTACCCTATTATTACAACCTGGCGATCACCGAGGCAGCCCTGCGAGGGAGGGTGAACCTTTGCGATTTGGGCGGCAACACCGACCTCGCCCGCCAGCAGCATGCCTGCGACGCCGAGGCGCGCGCCGCAGGGATCAGCGTGATCCCCAACTGCGGGCAGGTGCCGGGGATGGGCACCTCGCTGTGCGTCCATGCCATGGAGCTGCTGGACGAGCCCGTGGATGTGTATATGTGGGATGGGGGTTTGCCCCAGGAGCCGCGCCCACCCTTCCACTACCTGCTCACCTTCAACATCGCTGGCCTGACCAACGAGTACGCTGAACCGCCTGTCTTCCTGCGGGATGGCAAGATCACCCAGATCGAGCCGATGACCGAGCTCGAGCTGGTGGAGTTCCCCGAGCCGATCGGCACCCTGGAAGCCTTCGCCACCAGCGGCGGGCTGGACAGCATGCCCTGGACTTACGAAGGCAAGCTGCGCACGCTGCAGAACCTCACCCTGCGCTACCCGGGGCACTACCGCCAGTTACGCGCCTATTATGATCTGGGGCTGTGGGATCAGTCGCCCATCCAGGTGGGTGAGTTGAGCGTCGTCCCTCGGGATGTATTCCATGCCTTGTTCGAGCCCAAGGTTACATTTCCCTGTGACAAGGATCTGGTCATCGTGCGCGTCAAGGCGTTCGGCAAGAAGGGCGGCCGCCGCGCCGAAGCCCTGGTGGAGCTCATCGATTATTTTGACCAGGAGACCGGCTTCACCGCCATGGAGCGCGGCACGGGTTGGAGCGCAGCCGTCGTCATGGCGATGATGGCTCGCGGCCAGACGCGGCGCGGCGCTGGGGGCGTAGAGAAGATGGTGCCGGCGCGGCCCTTCGTCGACGAGCTCCGCCGCCGCGGTTTTCGGATCACCGAGCGGGTTTCGTTTGCTTAGGCGAGATGCCTGAGTTCGAGAGGCGAAACGCGCCCGCGAGGCGAGCTGTGTTCCTGGGCGGCGTGCGCGATGAGCTGCCTTTGTTGGTGGGCGTCGTCCCCTTCGGCATGATCTACGGCGTCCTGGCAGTGGGAGCAGGGCTGCCGCCGGTTGCCGCCCAGGCGATGTCGGCGATCATCTTCGCCGGTTCGGCGCAATTCGTGGCTACGCAGATGATTCACCTGCAGGCGCCGGCCCTGGTGATTGTGCTCACCGTGGCGGTGGTCAACCTGCGCCACGTCCTGTACAGCGCCTCCCTGGCGCCGTATCTCAGGCCGCTACGCCAGGCGTGGAAATGGCTGCTGGCTTACCTGCTCACCGACGAAGCCTACGCGGTGGTCGCCAACCATTATCGCCAGGCTGCCGACCTGTCCCCCGGCGCTATCCTGGCTGGCGCTGAGTTAGATGCCCCGCCACGGGCAGCGAATCAACACTGGTATTTCCTGGGCGCCGGCCTGACCTTGTGGGGCTCATGGCAGAT
>JAQUAE010000028.1 GCA_028687395.1 Anaerolineales bacterium
CCAGCCAGGGATGGACCTTGCAGGAAGGGGATTCTGCCACAGCCGCCGGCGTTGCCACGCTCTCCTTCACCAAAGCTGACCGTCTCGCCAGCATCACCCTGACAGAAGCCGGCTCCAAGACCTTGGTGGTCATCGTCATCGAACCCCAATAACGCTAGCCCGCTTCGTCCGCCTTCAAACTCCCCCGCCTGATCGCTGGTGAACGGGGGAGTTATTGGTTAATGCCCGTGCTATAATCGCAGCAGAGCGGGCCAGACTACCCATAAGGTAACCATGCTAAAAGCCTTCTTCGAACCCCAATCGGTGGCGGTGATCGGGGCCTCCACCAACCCCGCCAAGCTAGGCTACGCCGTGGTAAAGAACCTGGTCGAATGTGGCTATGCGAAGCGCGGCGCCATCCTCCCTATCAACCGCAACGGCGGCCAGATCCTCGGCCTGCCCGTCTTCCCCTCCGTCGCCGATGTCCCCGCCCCCATCGACCTGGCAGTGATCGTCATACCCTATCCCGCCGTCCCCGACGCCCTGCGCGAGTGCGGCCAGAAATCCATCCCCGCCGCCATCATCATCAGCGCCGGCTTTCGCGAAGCGGGCATGCAAGGGCTGGAGCGGGAGCAAGAGCTGGTTCAAATCGCCCACCAGTATCACATCCGCCTGGTTGGGCCCAATTGCCTCGGCGTCATCGACACCTACACCCCACTCAACGCCTCGTTTGCCGCCGGCACCCCGCCTTCGGGCCCCATGGCGTTCATGTCCCAATCCGGGGCGCTGGGCACCGCCGTGCTCGACATCGCCTTGGGCGGCCGCCTGGGGCTGTCCAAGTTCGTCAGCCTGGGGAACAAAGCCGACGTCAGCGAGATCGACCTGCTCGAAGCCTGGGCGGATGACGACAAGACCCGGGTGATCATGATCTACAGCGAAGGCATGCCAAATGGGCAGGAGTTCGTGCGTGTTGCCCGCCAGGTGACGCGCAAGAAGCCGGTCATCGCCATCAAATCCGGCGTGACCCTCTCCGGCTCCCGGGCGGTCTCCTCCCACACAGGCTCGCTGGCCGGCTCGGAACAGGCCTACCAGGCGGCATTCCGCCAGGCGGGCATCCTGCGCGCCGACTCGATGGAGAGCCTGTTCGACAAGGCCATGGCGATCGGTTACCAGCCGCCCCTCAAAGGGGATAACATCGCCATCGTCACCAACGCCGGCGGCCCCGGCATCCTGGCCACCGACGCCCTGGAGCGAGCTGGGATGACCATCGCCCCGCTCAAGGTGGAAACCATCCAGGCGCTGGAACAGTACCTGCCCGACGCCGCCAGTGCAGCTAACCCGGTGGACGTGTTGGGCGATGCCCTGGCCGATCGCTACCGTTTTGCCATCGAGCAGGTGCTGCATGACCCTCACGTGGACGGATTGCTGGTGCTGCTCACCCCGCAGGCAATGACCCAAATCAATGAGACCGCCCAGGTAATCGGCACGCTGGCACAGGCTACGGATAAACCCCTGCTGGCCTGCTTCATGGGCGAGGCCAAGGTCAGGGACGGCATCGACATCCTCTCTAAGATGGGTGTGCCCAACTATCCCTTCCCAGAGCGGGCTGCCAGGGCGTTTCGCGCCATGGCTGATTACCGCCAGGTGTTGGCGCAACCCCTACCAAAATACGTGCACTTCGACGTCGACCGGGAATCCGTCGCCCGCCTTTTCCGGCAAATTCGCGAGGAGGGCCGAGTGAGCATCGGCGACGCCGAATCGCGCCAGGTGCTGCAGGCTTACGGGTTGCGCATTCCCCAATCTCAATTAGCCGAGGATCCCGCCCAGGCGGTGGCCGTAGCTTCCCAAATCGGTTACCCGGTGGTCCTGAAGATCGCCTCGCCGGACATCCTGCACAAGACGGACGTCGGCGGGGTGAAGGTCGGTTTGGAGAACGCCGAGCAGGTTCAGGACGCCTTCGAGTTGATGGTCTACCGGGCGCAACGCTACCTTCCCGACGCCCGCCTGTGGGGCTGCCTGGTTCAGGAGATGGTCCCCGCCGGCGGTTTGGAGGTGTTGGTGGGTATGAACCGCGACCCGCAATTCGGGCCGCTGGTCACTTTCGGTCTGGGCGGCATTTACGTCGAGACCCTGCGCGACGTCACCTTCCGCATCGCCCCCTTTTCGCCAAGCGAAGCGGAGGAGATGCTCAGCGAGATTCGCGCCCATGCCTTGCTGGACGGCGTGCGCGGCAAACCACCCGTGGACAAGCCAGCCATCATCGACGCCCTGCTGCGCATCGGGCAACTGGTGCTCGACTTTCCAGAAATCGCCGAACTGGACATCAACCCCCTGGTGGTCTACCCCCAGGAACAGGGCGCCATTGCCCTGGACATGCGCCTGGTCTTATCCCGGGCGAGCGGGTGAGGCGCTCCCTCGGTGACAGGAAGCCAATGATAACGCCGCCCAAGGCTGGTTTTGGAGGAAACTGATGAAATCCATCTACGTGACATCCATCGAGCGTTTTTCGGGCAAGACGGCTACCTGCCTCGCCCTGGGCAGGCGCTTCCAGGAGGCAGGCTACCGCGTCGGCTTCCTCAAACCAATCAGCCTGCAGCCCTGGCACATCGGGCGACACCTGGCTGATGAGGACGCTGCTTTCGCCAAGGAGGTGTTGCACCTGGCCGCCGAACCGTGGGAAATTTCACCCGTCGTGGTCACCCCCGAGCTGCTCAAGGACTACCTGGCTGGGAAAGAGCCGCTCGACCTGGAAGCGCGCATCAAAAGCGCCTGCGACCGGGTGGGCGTGGATCGCGACGTGTTGATTGCCGAGGGTGGCGCCAGCCTGCGCGAGGGCTACTTCCTCGGTCTGCCCAGCAGCTCCTTCGCCGAGAAATTCGGCTGCCAGATTCTGGTCGTCGTGCGCTACCAGGACCAGATTCGCCTGCTGGACGACGTCCTGGCCGCCCGCGAGCACGTCGGCGAGGCTCTGCGCGGCATCCTGATCAACCGCGTCCCCGAAGACGCCCTGGCATTCATCCAGCACAGCGCCCAGCCCTACCTGGAAAAAGCCGGCGTGCCCGTCTTCGGCGTCCTGCCGGAGGACCGCCACCTCTCCGCGCTGACGGTGAAGGAGCTCGTCGAAGCTTTGAACCCGCAAGTGCTGACCAGCAAAATCAACGAGGAAGCGCTGGTTGAGACCCTGACGGTCGGCGCCATGACCGCCGAAGCTGCCCTGAGCCGCTTTCGCAAGGGAGTCAACAAAGGGGTCATCACCGGCGGCGACCGCACCGATATCCAGCTCGCTGCTTTGGAGACTTCCACCACCTGCCTGATCTTGACCGGCAACCTGCACCCCAGCCCGTTGATCATCAAGCAGGCTGACGAATTCGACGTGACCATCCTCCTGGTAAAGGCCAATACGATGGAAACGATCGAATCCATCGAGCGCATCTTCGGCAAGACCCGCCTGGGCCAGCCGGTAAAGCTGCAGCGTTTCATGGAACTGGTCAACGCCCACCTGGATTTCGAGCGCCTGCGCCAGGCGTTTGGCATCCAACCGGGCAAGTGACTGGAGTGAATCAGGTAAACCCCTATGGAAATTCAGGAAGCCATCCGCACCAAGCGCGCCGTTCGCGCCTTCTCGCCCCAACTCCTGCCTCAGGAAGCCGTCCTGGCCATCCTGAACGCCGGGCGCCGGGCGCAATCCTCCAAGAACACCCAGCCCTGGCACTTCATCGCTCTGCGCGACCGCCTGCTCCTGGTGGAGTTGAGCAAGCTGGGCGAATGGGCTGGTCACCTGGCGGGCGCCGCCTTGGGAATAGCCATCCTGACCCCCAACCCCACCGAACGCTTCCAAACCATGTTCGACGCCGGCCAGGCTGCGGCCTATATGCAGCTCGCCGCCTGGGAGTTGGGCATCGCCTCCTGCCTGGCGAGCATCTACCAATCCGAGGCAGCGCGCGCCCTGCTCGGTTTCCCCGACGAATGGCACCTGCGCATCGCCATCTCCTTCGGCTACCCGCTGAACCCCAACGAACTCACCCGGCCCCCACGCAAAGCCGGACGTCATTCGCTCTCTGAAGTGGTACATTGGGATGGATGGTGAGCCTTCTTCCCCGTATTCTGACGCAAGGCCAGACCCGTTCAACGCAAGCCTGGTAATGACGGGCCATCGAAACTTTCTCTCGCGCCTCACGTAGATGATGATGTGAAGGTAATATCAGGAGAAAGGAGCTTCCATGAGCACAGTCAGGCCATTCCTGCGCCGCTCGCGGCGCAATCGCATCTTTCTGGGTATTTGCGGTGGTTTGGGTGAATTCTTCGGCATCAGCGCCTTCTGGTTCCGCCTGGCGTTCATTATCGCCTTACTGCCGGGCGGAATACCCGGGATTCTCTTGTACCTCTTGCTGTGGATCATCATCCCCAGCGAATGATGCCCGGCAGTGAGGGGTAAAGATTTCAGAGAGCTTGCAGCGAGCAAGCTCTTCTTGTTGTATAGTTCAGACAAGGTGTACCCCAGGCAGTCGTCCCCAGGCGAGGTGGGTGTGGGAGTGATTTGACGAGCACGCTCGCCCTTTGGGGACGCAGCGTTTATCCAGCGTCTTGCTCGGACGCCAGGCGAGCGGGCTTGCTGATCAGGGCGACCACCTCTGAAGCGGTCTCCTCGATGGGCTTGGTGGTTACATCTACCAGCGGCCAGTCGCGGCGCCGGGCGAAGACGTGGTAAGCGTAGTCCAGCTCCTGGCGGATGTGTTCGACGTCGGCGTAGCCATCCGGCAGGGTGCCCATGCGCTCGATGCGCGCTTTACGCAGTTCGGCCAGGCGCTCAGGCTTGACGATCAGTCCCACCACTCTGCGCCGCGGCAGTTTGAACAATTGCGCAGGTGGCTCGATTCCCAGCACAATGGGGATATTGGCTACCTTCCAACCGCGGTAAGCCAGGTAGATGCTCAAAGGCGTCTTGGAGGTGCGCGAGACGCCGATCAGGACGATTTCCGCCCGGTCCAGGTCGTGCACGTTTTTGCCATCGTCGTGACGGACAGTGTAATCGATGGCGTCGATGCGTTCCATGTAGCTGGAGTCGAAGGGCAGGAAATCGCCCGGCTGGCAGAGAGGGGAGGTGGCAAGCAACTCGCTCAAGCGGGCCAACAGCGGGCCCATCAGGTCGATAGTCACCACGTTAGCCTGGCGGCCTTCGGTGAGCATCAGGTGGCGCAGCTCCTCGAACACGAAGGTGTGCACAATGATCCCGCCAGTCTGTGAGGCTTGCTCGACGATTTCGCGCACCTGCTGAGGGTTGCGCACCCCACCGTAGCGGATGACGCCCACATCTTGGGACTCGAACTGCACCAGGGCAGCGCGCACCACCCGCTCAGCGGTGGTACCGGTTGCGTCGGAAACGGTATAGATATTGATCATGCGGTACCTCCAACGTGGTTTGCGCCTGAGCCTGCCTCGTTGGCGAGTAACGCAGAAAAGACCGGCCGGCTGCGCTGCCACAACCAGGCGGTTTGCACCGCCATGCTGGCGCTCATCACCGCGATGCCCACGTATAGGCCAGTCGCCTTACCCCAATACACGCCCAGCGCGAGCAAGGCGCTGGTGACCGCCAGGTAAAGCAGCACCGCCTGGGTGACGGCGCGGGTCTTCCTGCCGAACAAGATCGCCCCCTGAAACCAGCTCTGCAGCGCACTCAACGCAGGCAGTGGCAGCCCGATCCACAGGCTGGTGCGCGCCAATTCAGCCAAATCCACCGGCAGGCCGGAAAAGCGTTGAAACCACAACGTCGAGAAGGGCGTGACGATAATCAGCAAGAGCAAGCCGGTAACCACCAGCGCCAGGAGCAGAGTAAATCGTCTCAAAGAATGCACGGCACGGGGTCTATCCAGCAAGGCCAATACCACCTCATTATATGCCACCCCCATGCTGCGTAAAATGAATAGCAAGCCGGACACCACCGGCCAGACCGCCAGCGATTCGAGCGCCTGGGGCATGCGGCTCAGGGCGGCGCTGCCCAGCGGTTGCGCCAGCATGAACAACAATGAGGTCAACGCCAGGGGGATGTAAAACTCCAGGAATGCCCGCAAATGCAACGCATCCCCCACCTGCGGCGCCGATTTGACCTGCTCACGCAGCACGGGGCGGACTACGATGCGCACGTAGAGCGCCTCGGCGACCACACCCGCCGAGAGAGCCCCCGCCCCGACCAGGATGCCCGGCGAGGCGCGCAGGGCGTAGCCGATTCCCAGCACCAGAAAATTGGCGCTCAGACGTACTACCGTCCCGACGCTGATCGCCCGTGAGTGGCCAAAACGGATCAAGACTCCCTGATTGAAACGGCGGTAGGCAATCGACCCGCTCCATGGCAGCATGGCCATCAAGCCGATCCGGGCGGGTTCCACGATCGCCTCCGGTACGCCGATGAGCCCGCGCACCACCAGGTAGTAGAGCGGCGTGAAAGCGACGAGGAAATGGAGCAGACTCAAGGCCGCCGCTGAAGCCAGCATATACCGGCGCAGCTTCTGGTAGGCGCTCCAATCCCTGCTCAGGGCGGTAGAGGCGGCTAAGAGCATGATGATGGGCGCCTCGACGATCAGCGAGAGCGGAAATACCACTCCCCCAAATGCAGCCAGGTTGATCTCCGGCTCAGCCAGGCGAGCGATGACCGCCGTCACGGCAGGTTGTTCCACGCCAATGAGGAACCAACTGGCAGCCAGCGGCCACCAGGCGTGAAAGACCCGGCTCAATGGTAGTCCTTGTACTTCGTCAGATCCCTTGTGCATCCCAGCCTCGAAAGCGGCGTTGCCCGCACGGCATCGCCCAAGTATAGCACACGCAGGCCAGGCCGGATTTCATCGTGCGACCCCCCATCCCCGCTGACGTGAACGTGTTCTTTGGCTTCACTAACGCACCGGCTACCATCGCCTGCGGTGAAGAGGTAGCCAGAGAGATGTTCGCAGCGATAAATGCCAGGCTCAAGCCTGGGCTGCGCCTGCCAGGAAAACTTCCCGTCGACCAAGGTTGACCAGCCCAGGTGGCTGGATTAGAATCGGTGCACACATTGGCTTGAAGGTGAAGCATGCCCATTTACGAATATATTTGCATGGATTGCAAACAAAAATTCGACGCCCTGCGCTCGATGAAGGACGCCGATGCGCCCATACGCTGCAACCATTGTCAGGGTGAACACACCTCGCGGGTCCTCTCGGTCTTCTTCGCCCAGAGCGATGGCAAGGCGCTCGCCGGCGCCAGCAATGGAGGCTGCGCCTCCTGTTCCGGCGGCTCGTGCGCCAGTTGCGGCCATTAACCACCGCCCCAACGCTGGCAACCGGCTTTAGCATATCGCAGGGGGAAGGTGAGCCGTCGCGTTGCCCGTTCTAACCCCATGAGAATCGTCCGACTGGCATCCATCGTTGTGCTTTTCCTTGCAGGCGCCGGCCTCGTCATCGCTGCCTGGCTGCTGGCTGACCTGCCCGCTATCAGCGACCTGGATGCAAACCCGTTGCCCCCCAGCATCCGCATCACCGACAGGCACGGTCGCCTGCTGTACGAGGTGATCGGGCAGGATTCAGGCCGTTATGCCGCCATCGACTGGGAAGAAATCCCCCTTTACCTGCGTCAGGCGACGATTGCCACCGAGGACCAGACCTTCTACGAAAATCCAGGCCTCGACGTTGTGGGTATCCTGCGCGCGGCCTGGATCAACCTGCGCGGTGGCGAAACCATTGCTGGCGGCAGCACCATCACCCAGCAGGTGGCGCGTAATTTCTTGCTGAGCGCAGATGAGCGACAGGCGCGCACGCTGCGGCGCAAGCTTCGTGAGACGATCCTGGCCTGGCAATTGACGCGCGCCTTATCCAAAGACGAGATCCTGCGCTATTACCTGAACCACACCTATTATGGTGGGTTGTCCTATGGTGTTGAGGCAGCAGCGCACACCTACTTCGGCAAGCCGGCCTCCGAGCTGGACCTGGCAGAGTGCGCTCTGCTGGCCGGGCTACCCCAGGCACCGGCGATTTACAATCCTTACACCTACCCGGATAAAGCCAAAGAACGCCAGGGAGTCGTCCTGCAACTGATGGAAGCGCGCGGCTTTACCACCCCGCAAGAACGCAGACTGGCTGAGCAGGAACCGTTGAGCTACGCCGAAGATCCTTACCCTATCGAAGCCCCGCACTTCGTGATGATGGTGCGCAGCGAACTGGACCGCTTGCTCGAAATGGATACGCACATTGCGGAAGAGTCCCAGGATGCACTCGCGGTGCGCACGACGCTTGACCTGGATTGGCAACATCACGCCGAGGCGATCATCCAATCCCAGTTGACCAGGCTGAGGGAAGCCGAGGAAGGCTTGGGACATAACGTGAACAACGCTGCGCTGGTCGCCCTCGACACGCACAGCGGGGACGTGCTGGCACTGGTAGGCAGCCCGGATTACTTCGATGCCCAGAATCAGGGTGCGATCAATATGGCTCTCGCCCCGCGCCAACCCGGCTCGGCCATCAAGCCTGTCCTCTACGCCGCGGCTCTCGACCCGGGGCAAGCCTCTCCCTGGACGGCAGCTACCATGCTCCTGGACGTGACCACCACCTTCACCACCCAGGACGGCAAGGTCTACACGCCGGAGAACTACGATGGGCAGGAGCACGGCCCGGTCTCCTTGCGCGATGCTCTGGCATCATCATTAAATATCCCCGCGGTCTTGACCCTCGAGCACATCGGTCTGGAGCGCTTCGTGGCGCTCGCCACGCGCCTGGGCATCGAGACCCTTGCCGACCCCCACGACTATGATCTCTCCATCGCGCTGGGCGGCGGTGCGGTGTCGCTTCTCGACCTTA
This sequence comes from Anaerolineales bacterium, assembly GCA_028687395.1. GTDB lineage: Bacteria > Chloroflexota > Anaerolineae > Anaerolineales > UBA4823 > JAQUAE01. The sequence continues at coordinate 8,799 of JAQUAE010000028.1, forward strand.
CCCGCGCGTACGCCGCCTTCGCCAACGGCGGCTTCCGCCTCGAGCCGCGCCTGATTCTCGAGGTCAGCAACCTCCATGGAGAGACACTTTACCAGCCCACTGAGCAAGCACTCGAACGCGTCCTGGACGAGCGCGTCGCCTGGGTGATCAGCGATGTGCTCAGCGATGACCAGGCGCGCATGCTTGGTTTCGGGCGCAACAGCGTCCTGCGCCTGGACCGCCCCGCAGCGGTGAAGACGGGCACGACGACCAACTTCCACGACAACTGGACCATCGGCTATACGCCGGACCTGGTGGTCGGCGTCTGGGCGGGCAATTCGGATTACCGCCCGATGAGGGACGTATCCGGCGTCAGCGGAGCAGCCCCCATCTGGCACCAGTTCATGCGCACCGCCCTGGCCGGCCAGCCGGAGACCTGGGTGACGCACCCGCCGGGCATCAACGTTCTTCAGGTCTGCACGCCCTCCGGCGGCCTCCCCAGCCCCGATTGCCCCTACCTCAGGCAAGAGTGGTTCATCGCCGGCAGCGAACCCACCGAGCCAGACCGCCTCTACCATCAGGTGGTCATCGATACGCTCAACGGCCGGCTGGCTAGCGCAGACACCCCGCCTGAACGCCGTCAGGTACGGCTAGCACTGGATTTGCCCGCACAGGCGCGCGCCTGGGCACAGAAAAACGGCCAGCTCTTGCTCAATGACCTGCTCCAAGGAAGCGCTGACAGCCAGGATAGCACCGCGTCCGAAACCGGGATCGCCATCCTCACCCCCACAAACGGTGCCATCTATCGCCACTCTAAGGAGTACGCCAGCCAGAGCCAGCAAATTCACATCACCACCGCCGCCGCGGGAAACCTGACCCAGGTGACCTTCTGGGTGGATGGGCAGGTCTGGCAGGTGGATAACGTACCGCCCTTCGACGCCTGGTGGCCGCTGCAGCCAGGCAGCCACCGCATCTGGGTCACGGCGAGCAGGCCGGATGGCGCCCAGGTCACCAGCCCGGTGGTGCAGATCACCGTCGAAGCCGGGTTGCCATGAAAGCATCAGGCTGAGACAGTCTTATGGTCCCAGCCTGATTTAGTGCGCTCAGGTTGCTTTCCCTGCCTGTTCAAGTGCAGACCTAGGCAGGGGGTTGAGAATCGATGCTAGGGCAGCACGGTGAACAGGCTGCCGCTGCCGCGACCGTAAACATCAGGGAAGTAGAACTCCTGCGCAGTGGGCGGGATCGTCTTGAACTCGCCGGGAGTCATCACCTGGACCAGGTACGAATACACGTAGGTCCCCGCGGGCAGGTAATCCGCCGAGAGGGTCACCTTTTCGTCACGCAGCTCGACGTGATCGAAGTACCACCAGCCCCAACCACTGGTAGCCAGGTCTTTCCATGAGTACTGGTTGGGCGTCTCATTTTGCGGGCTGGTCTTGAGGGACTGGTCGATGGGCTCCAAACCTGCCGGCAAGGGATCGTCTACCACCACGTAGTGCAGGTCGTGAGGCACCACTAACGTGATTCTGGCGACCAGCACCTCCCCAACGTGAGCTTCTTCCACCAGCTCGTTCTGCTCATCGTTAGTGTAGTAATTTCTCGAGACGACGATCCCGCGGTCGAGCGCCTGCACCTGCTCAACCGGCAGGGAGACATCCATATACGCCGTGTAGTACAGGTTGCCCGAACCGGCGCCCTTGACAAAAGCGACCTTGTTGGCCTGCTCACGCAGCAGCTCACTCACATCTATGCGCATTTCTTTGGCATCGTCAATCGTTTCCGGCGATACCGTTCCACTCAGCACCTCCTCCCCGTTCACCGCCAATCCGTAGTCGTAACGCGCCCCTCGCTCCCCGCTGGCCAGCGTCCAGTTCACCAGCGCCATCAACGACCAGGCCGTCTCTTGCGTGCCATTCCAGTGGCCGCGTGTGCGGTGGCTCATCAACCAGCGCGCTGCGTTGGCATTGAGCGGGTTTTCGGGATCGATCTGGCTGAGCATAGCCAGGACGATGGCAGTGGTGTGCGCGTCGGTGTTCCAGTTCCACACATCCTCGCTTTCCTCTTCCCAATGCGTGCCGCCCGCTGAGAGGATCGCTGCCGAGCTCAGGTCCGAGAGCAACGTCTGGATGCGCTCGTCTCTCGGGTCGATCTGGTACAGGGTGTTCGCCAGGAAAGCGCGGGCGAAATAACTCATCCCCAGCCGCTCGTCGAAGAGCTGCACTGACTTGCTGGCGTCGGCCTTGCCCGCCCGAGCCAGGA
>JAQUAE010000029.1 GCA_028687395.1 Anaerolineales bacterium
GAAAGTTTATAATTGAATCCGCAACACGTTGGGGAGGGTGTCCTTTCAGACCATCGAGGAGGTTGTCATGCCCGTATTTCCATCACCGGAATGGCTGCCAGCAGCCATGGAGAAACTGAACAGCGATTCAAAATACGCCCAGGTGGCCCAGAAATGGGAAGGCGACCTGCTGTGCGTCATCCACCCTAGCGGTGCGCTAAAGAAAACTCTGCTCTATTACCTGGATTTGTGGCATGGGAAATGCCGCGGCGTCAGGGAATTAGAAGAGGGCCACGGCTTGACCCCGGTGCTTCAATTGACCGCCCCCTACGAGAATTACGTGAAATTGCTGCGCGGGGAGATCGACCCCGTGCAGGCACTAATGACACGCAAGTTGGCCGTCAAGGGCAGTATGGGCCTGTTGATGCGCAATATCCCCACGGTGCTTGAATTCGTGCGCTGCGCCAGGGAAGTCACTACTGGTGTTCTAACGGAGGAATAGCGCTTTGTAGATCCAGACCGCGTCCTTCTGGTACACCAACCGGAAGGCGGGGTCGGCTGAAAGCGCTCGGGCGGACAGGGCGCCTCCTCGCGCTCCTATGTAAACGTAACCGATTCGGTTGGCTTGCATGAGCGTGTACAGCCGCTGACTGTCCGACGGCGCCTGCAGCACCTGCTCACTTAGATTCACTAGCTTATCGATAGAATCCCGCCGCGTCGTCAGCCCATAGAGCACTGGCGGCGGGTAGGTCTTGTGCCCGGTAAGCGGCGAGATCCAGTATCCCCCATCTTGCCCGGCGTACAAGCCATATCCCCAAAGGAAAGGATTGATCAGGAAAGTCTCGTCAGCGGGCACGTTCTCCTCGATCCAGCCCATGGCGGGCAGGTCGGCCCGGCGCAGGAGAAAAGTGACCGGGTTGAGCGAGGGGAGCATGCGCACGCCACCCGACCAGCAGAGATACACTCCCACGATCAGCGCCGCGGCCTGCAAGCCAGGGCGCACGCTCCTGAAGCGCAACCTGCTAAGCAGGGCCGCACCCTGCGCCAGTGCGTACCCGCCGAGAACCGAGATGGGCATGAACAAGGTGATCTCGACTGAGGTGTTGTTGAAGAAGCTTGCCCCCAACAGGCCCAGGGCGCTGAGGTTGGCGGCCAGGAACATCAGGCCAATCCACACCAGCAGGAGCAGGGCGAGGCGCCGCCGGCATACGACCCCGAGCGCCAACCCCACTCCGGCCAGGATCAGCGCATGCAGGCCGTAGCCGGAGGTCAGGTATCCCCAGGTGAAATCGGCGAAGAGGCGTGGCGGCGTCTGGGGTGGAGGCAGCAAGGGGACGACCAGTGTGGATAGCGTTGCGGGCAGCCAGGGGGAGACGAGCAGCAACGCCGCCAGACCAACGATAGCCAGGCGGGCGATGGGCAGGGAGCTTCGACGTCGCCTTTGCCCACCGCGCAGCCACGCCGGTGCGTGGAGGCCGCCCACCGCCAGGAGCAAGCAGGCTAAGAAGGCCGCCACGCGGTAGTGCGTCATGGCCAGCCCAGCCAGGGCGATGGCGGCAGCCAGGCTGGCGCCGAGCCGGTGGCGCGCCGCGACCGGGTTTGTTCCATCAAGGGCGAGCTGGAGGCCAGCAAATGCGGCAGGCAGAATGGCGATGCCCGCCAGTTGGGTGTAGCGGCCCCAGCTCGTCAGGTAAGCCGGCATAGGAGTGAAGAAGGCGGTTATCGCCGCGGCGAAAACACCTGCCAGCCGGTTGCCCGCCAGGCGCCGGGTGAACAGGTAAACGGAGAAGATGACCAGCGCGTTGAGCACCTGGCCGAGGAGCAGCATGCTCTGGGGCAGTTCCATGCGGGAAAGCCATTGGAAGAAGGCCATCGCGCTGTGAAATCCGGCGTGATACTTGTCGGTTTCAATGTCGATAAGTGGTGCGTAGGATTCGGGGAAGCGTCCCTGGAGCAAGATCAGGCGGGTGATCGCGGCGTGATGGACGGAATCCACCCAGGGTGGCCCGGCCAGGTCGCGCACCATGATGAGGCGCACGGCCAGCGCGCCTAGAAAGATGAGAGCAAGGAGGATATTGGCGGGAGAAAGGGGCCGCGAAAGGTGTGGGGTGGTTGGAGGGATGGAGGAAGCGCCGGGCGCGAACTTGCGCATAGCCATTACATCCTTGATCGCCAGGGTTGCCCCCAACAGCAGAAGCGCGCCACTCCCAGCCAGAGCCCATTCCCGGCTCCAACGCCAGCCGAGCGTGCTGCTCCAGGTCATGACGATAGGCGCTACAGCCAGGCTGAGCCCGAAAGCCATGGCCAGGCGCTCTCCCCAATCGAAAAAGCGATTCAGGCGCAAGAGGCGCAACAGAATCCAGCCGGGCAGCAACAGCACACCGGCAAGGGGCAGCAATACCCACAACCAATTTGCGCTGGCGCGCATGTCCGCCAGAAAAGCCTGGCGATCGTATTCATAGGTCAACTGGAATCCGGCGTCGGCTTGAAGAGGTGTGCCAGCCAGGGTGGCTGCCCCACCTGAGTAGGAGTCCTCGTTGCGCCCCAGCACCTGTAATACCCCCGAGACAGCGCTCACCTGCCAGTACAGGTTTTGGCCGCTGTTGGCCTCGATAGTGGGGAAGACCAGGCGGATAGGGAAGCTGGTGCGGATGGTGGCGTGATTGAGGGGAAGGCGCACTAGCGGGTGGGTGCGATCCTGTGAGGCAAACAGCTCGAATACCGCCTGTCCATTCTCGTTCTCACTGCCCTCGGCCACTCGCAACCACAGGTTGATGCCGTTGACGTTGGAGCGGCGCGGCACGAAGGTCTGGCCCAAAACCTGCCCCGGTGCGACGGTCGCAATGACCTGATCGTGGTATTCGTGGGAAGCTTCGGGGTCGTACATGCGGGCGCACCCCCCGGCGAACAAGGCGCCAGCGAGCACGATCACGCTTGTCAGGAGAACGCGGCGCCAGTGGGTGCTCACCCCGCTTTGCCTGTTTTTTCTCCGCTTTGGGCGTTCAGGTAAGCCTGGATGAAGTCGTTGATCTCGCCATTGAGCACCGCCTGGGTGGCGCCGGTCTCATAACCCGTGCGGTGATCCTTGACCATTTGGTAGGGGTGCAGGACGTAGGAACGTATCTGGCTGCCCCACTCCACTTTCTGGAACTCGCCGCGCAGCTCCTGGAGGTGATCGTCCATTTCCTTCTGCTTGATCTCCAGCAAGCGGGAGCGCAGCACGCGCAGGGCGTTTTCCCGGTTTTGCGACTGGGAGCGCTCGTTCTGGCAGGTGACGACGATGCCGGTGGGCAGGTGGGTGATACGCACCGCCGTGTCGTTCTTCTGCACGTTCTGTCCGCCAGCCCCAGCCGATCGGTAGGTGTCGATGCGCAGGTCGTTGGGATTGATCTCGATCGTAGCCTCGTCCTCCACCTGTGGCAAGACCTCGACCAGCGCGAAGGAAGTGTGCCGGCGGTGAGCGGCGTCGAAGGGCGAGAGGCGTACCAGGCGGTGCACTCCCTTTTCAGAACGCAGATAGCCATACGCGTAACGTCCGTTGACCGCGATGGTCACGCTCTTGATCCCGGCTTCCTCCCCCTCGCTGGTATCCAGAACTTCGGTTTCGAAGCCATTCAGCTCGGCCCAGCGCAGGTACATCCGCTGCAACATCTCAGCCCAATCTTGCGAATCCGTGCCGCCCGCGCCCGCGTGGATGGCCAGCAAGGCGTCGTTGTGATCGTAGGCGCCCGAAAGCCTGGCGTAGACTTCGCTTTGCTCGATTTCCTTGCCGATGGCTTCGCTCTCCTGTTCCAGCTCGGCGCTCAGGCTTTCGTCCTCCAGCATAGCGAGGTCATAGGCGTCGCTCAACCGCTGGCGCAGCTTGCGCCAACCGTCCAGCTCGTCGCGCAGCGCGGCCAATTGGCGCATCACCTTTTGGGCGTGCTCCGGGTCTTGCCACAGGTCGGGCGATTCGGCCTGCTTGCTCAGTACTTCCAGGATGTGTTCTTTTTCATCCAGGTCAAAGACGCCCCCATAGCTGCTTGATTTTTTCCTGATATTCAGTTAGCTTGGCGATGATTTCCTGCATACCACGGGCTCCAAATCGTTTTCTACATCTCAGATCACGCGCTGTTGAGTATACCATCCACGAACGCCTGCGGGTCGAAGGGTTGTAAATCCTCCACGGTCTCGCCCAGGCCGGCAAACAGGATGGGCAGGCCCAGCTCGCGCTGGATGGCAAAGGCCATGCCCCCTTTGGCGGAGGAATCCAGCTTGGCCAGGATGACGCCGGTGACCTGTACGGCCTCCTTGAAGGCGCGCCCTTGCGGCAAGGCGTTCTGCCCCGTCGTGGCGTCTAACACCAGCCAGACGGCGTGCGGAGCGCCTGGTAAGGCTTTGCCGGCGACGCGGTGCACTTTCTTCAACTCCTCCATCAGGTTGTAGCGGGTATGCAGCCGGCCAGCGGTGTCGATGATGACCAGGTCCTTGCCTTTCGAGATAGCCGATTGCACCGCGTCGTAAGCGACTGCCCCCGAATCGCCGCCCGGCTGGCCGGAGACGATAGGCAGGTCGAGCCGCTCAGCCCAGATTTGAAGCTGGTCGACGGCAGCGGCGCGGTAGGTATCGGCTGCGCCCAGCAGCACGCTCAGCCCTTGCGACGTGAAGTACTTGCCGAGCTTGGCGATGGTGGTCGTTTTGCCGGAGCCGTTCACCCCGGTAATGAGCACCACGCTGGGTTTGGCCGTGAAAACCGGCTCCGGTGGGGTTGCCAGCCTGCTGATCAGCTCGTCGCGCAGCGCTGCCATCAAATCCTGTGATTGGGTGATGCCGCCTGAGCGCGCTCTCGTTCTCAGCGCGGCGATGACTTCCAGGCTGGTCTCTACTCCCAGGTCGGCCTGAATGAGCAGCGCCTCCAGCTCGTCATAGGTATGCTCGTCGACCTCTGATTGCCCAACCAGGGTAACAATCTGGCTAAAGGTCGCCCGGCTGGTGCGCGCCAGGCCGTCTTTCCAGCGTTTCAGGAAGGATGCCATGGGCAGCCATTATAACATGCGCCAGTAAACCAATAATGCTATAATCTGGCCATGACCACTCCGCTTTCTCACTTGGATACCAGCGGCCGGGCGCGCATGGTGGACGTCGGGCACAAGCCGGAAACGCAGCGCGTGGCGGTCGCCCGCGGCGAGGTGCACATGCGCCGCGAGACGATGGAGCTGATCAGAGACGGCGCCATCAAGAAGGGGGACGTGCTCACCGTTGCCCAAATAGCCGGGGTGATGGCTGCCAAGCGCACCGCCGAGCTTATCCCGCTCTGCCATCCCATCATGCTCGATAACGTGCAGGTGGACCTGACTGTGGACGAAGGGCTGCCAGGGGTGACTATCACCGCTACGGCGAGCGCAAGCGGGAAGACCGGGGTCGAGATGGAAGCCCTCACCGCGGTCAGCGTGGCCGCTCTAACGGTCTATGACATGGCCAAGGCTGCCGAGAAGACGATGCGCATCCAAAACGTCCGCCTGGTGGAGAAGCACGGTGGGCTGAGCGGCGACATTGTCAACGAGTGAGGCGCATATGCCGCTTACCGTGACAGTGCTGTTCTTTGCCAATCTCAAAGCCCTGGCGGGTGTAGATCAGGCGTCATTGGAGCTGGAAGAGGGCCTGGACGTCAAGGGTTTGAAGGCCGAGCTCGGGCGCCGCTTTCCGAGAATGGCTCCACACTTGAATAGCGTCCTGGTGGCTATCGGCCGCGAATATGCTTTCGACGAAGAGCGCCTGTCGAATGGCGCGGAGGTTGCCCTCTTTCCACCGGTCAGTGGCGGTGAAAGAGAGTTCCCCACCATCCTGCGCATCACCCAGGAGGCGCTGGATTTGAACGACCTGCTTGCCAGCATCACGCTGCCCAGCACCGGCGCGGCGTGCGTCTTCACCGGCATGGTGCGCGGCGTCACCCGGCGCGGCGAGGCGCGCCAGACCGATCACCTGGAATACGAGGCTTACCAGCCGATGGCCGAAGAGAAGATGCGCCAGATAGCGCAGGAAATTCGCTCCCGCTGGCCGGAGGTGGAGGGGATCGTTATGGTGCAGCGCATCGGCCGGCTCTTTCCGGGAACCCCCACGGTGATGATTGCCTGCACCGCCGCGCACCGGGATACCGGCGTCTTCGAGGCTGCTCGTTATGGCATCGACCGCTTGAAGCAGATCGTCCCGGTGTGGAAAAAGGAAGTCGGGCCTGGTCACTCGGTGTGGGTTGAAGGGGACTACCATCCACAACCAGAGAACTGACTGGCCTATGGTTGAAATCTGCTGCACGAACTGCCGGTCGCCATATCCCAACGATTCAACGCCCTATAAGTGCCCGCGCTGCGGGGGCGTCTACGATTACAGCGCCTGGCCTACCTTCGACGCCGGCCTTATTGACCCTGCCCTCCCCGGGGTGTGGAAGTACCGTGCTATGTTCGGGCTGCCGGAAAGTGCCCCAGTGGTATCTCTGGGTGAGGGGAACACCCCGTTGCTGTGGCTGGAGGTCGACCTGGGGGAGGGCCAGCGGGAGCGGTTGGGGGTCAAGTGCGAGATGCTCAATCCAACAGCCTCATTCAAGGACCGCGGCAGCGCCCTGTTGGTCAGCTTCCTGCGCTCGCGTGGGATCACAGCAGCCTTGGAGGATTCGTCTGGCAATGCCGGCGCTTCGCTGGCGGCCTACGCGGCGCGGGCCGGGATGGCGGTGCGCATTTTTGCCCCGGACTCGGCCTCAGGAATGAAGCTGGCTCAGATTCAAGCCTATGGTGCCGCGCTGTCACGGGTGCCGGGGCCGCGATTCAACGCTGCCCAGGCGGTGCAGCAGGCATTATTAGCGCAACCTGCGCAGGGGGAGGCGGCCTACGCCAGCCACGCCTACCTGCCGTTTAACCTCCCTGGCTACGCCACGCTGGCTTACGAGCTGGTCGAGCAGCTTGGCGGGGCTCCCGGAACGGTAATCTGTCCCACAGGTCAAGGCGGGCTGCTGCTGGGCATTGGGCGCGGGTTCAACGCCCTGCTCGCCGCCCGGGCAATTCAGCAGGCGCCGCTCCTGGTGGGCGTCCAGGCCCTGGCTTGCGCGCCGTTGTGGGCGGTTTCGACCCATGGCCGGGCGGGACTGGCCTGGGTGAGCGAAGGGGACACGCTAGCAGAGGGGATTCGGGTGCGCAACCCCGTCCGGGGAGACGCGGTCATCGATATCGTGGAATCGAGCGGCGGATTCTTCCACGCGGTGAGCGAGGAGGCGATACTTCAAGGGCGCGTCGAACTCGCTCGCCGGGGGTTTTATATAGAGCCGACATCCGCAGTCATTTGGGAAGCAGCGTTGAGCCACCTGCATCACCTGCCCAAGCCGGTCGTCGCGGTGTTGACTGGATCTGGTTTTAAGGTATAGGAGAGGAGCATGGCAGAGCGAGTGGTGATCACAGGCATGGGCGCGGTCAGCCCGCTCGGATTGACGGTCGAACGAACCTGGGACAGGCTGGTCAACGGCGTCTCGGGCGTGGGTCCTATCACGCTTTTCGATCCATCCGATTACCCGGTGCAGATCGCCTGCGAAGTGAAGGACTTCGTCCCTGAAGAGCACATGCCTGCCCGGGACGCCCGCCGGCGGGATCGATTCGAGCAATTCGCCTCCGTCGCCAGCACGGAGGCGCTGGCCCAGGCAGGGTTGGAAGGATATCCTGGCGACCCACGGCGCATCGGGGTCATCGTCTCCTCAGCGATTGGCGGCATTCACACCATACAAGAATCGACTTACCAGTTGCGAGACGAAGGTCCGCGCCGCTTGAGCCCTTTCGCCATCCCGATGATGATGGCCAATGGCGCGGCCGGGTTGATCGCCATCGACCACGAGTTTCAAGGCCCATGTTTTTCGGTGAGCTCGGCCTGCGCGTCGGGGGCGGATGGCATCGGCGTGGCCTGGTGCCTGTTGCGCGCCGGCGCCATCGACGCCGCAGTGTCAGGCGCCAGCGAGGCGACCATCACCCAGATTGGCATCGGCGCTTTCGATCGCCTGGGAGCGATGTCCCGCCGCACGCTGCAGGACCTGCGCCTCTCGCCCTCGGCAGGCGCCCCCAAGCCGTTCGATAAAGAGCGTGATGGCCTGGTGATGGGCGAGGGGGCGGCGATTCTGATCCTGGAAACGGAGAGCCACGCCCGCCAGCGCGGCGCCGAGATCCTGGCTGAGTTAGCGGGATACGCCGCCACGGCAGACGCCTTTCACATCACTGCCCCCAGCGAGGACGGCGCCGGCAGCGCTCAGGCGATGTCCCAGGCCCTTCGGGCGGCCGGCATCCCGCTGGATCAGATCGACTACATCAACGCCCACGGAACCGCCACGCCATTGAACGATCTCTCTGAGACGCGGGCAATCAAGACCTCCTTGGGGCAGATCGCTTATAATATTCCGGTTTCATCGACCAAGTCGATGACCGGGCACATGATGGGAGCGACGGGCGCATTGGAAGCCATCTTCTGCGTCCAGGCGATTCACCACGGCGTCATACCGCCCACGATCAATTATCACACTCCCGATCCGGAGTGCGACCTGGATTACGTGCCCAACCAGGCGCGCCAGAAACGAGTCAGGGTTGCTATGAGCAATGCCTTCGGCTTCGGGGGCCATAATGCGGTACTGGTATTAAGGGAATATAATTAGAGAAGAAATACACAAAGAGAACTAAGCGATCGCCAGATACTCGACCTGGCGTGGGGTATCTGGCGCTCCCTGAGTTCTGGGAGGCTGGTTTGGAGCGCAACGATCTTTACTTACAAGATGAGACAGTATCCGACTTCATCCAACGATTAGATTTGCCCTTAAGCGATACCCACATCCTCTTGCGGGCTTTGACCCACCGCTCATACGTCAATGAGCATCCTGAAGAGTTAGAGGATAACGAACGCCTGGAGTTCCTGGGGGATGCCGTCCTGGATTTTCTGGTCGGGGCGTGGCTGTACAACCATTTTCCCGAGATGGCCGAGGGAGAGCTCACCCGCATGCGTTCAGCCTTGGTGGGCACCGACCAGCTTGCCGATTTCGCTCGCAAGGTTCAGCTTGGGGCGGTGATGCGCCTGGGGCGCGGCGAGTGCGATTCTGGAGGCAGGGAACGCCCTGCCCTGCTGTGCGCCACCTTCGAAGCCCTTGTCGGCGCGCTGTACCTCGATGCCGGCATCCCGGCGGTGGCAACCTTTATCGATCCGCTGCTTCAGGAAGCTTCCCACAACATCCTCGTCGCTCACAAGGAGCAAGACCCGAAGAGCATGTTCCAGGAGTGGACTCAGTCCCTGGGTTTAGGTGCCCCGCTATATAAGACCATCACTGCCAGCGGTCCGGATCACAATAAAGTCTTCGAGGTCGAAGTGTGGGTTGGGGATAAGGAATACGGGCGGGGACAGGGTCCCAGCAAGCGGGTGGCGGCGAAAGCTGCGGCACGCGCGGCCCTGCGCACTTTGGGGTTGGATTAATCACCATGCCTTCACGCTTGAAATCCTTGGAGTTGCAAGGTTATAAGACCTTTGCCAACCGCACTGTCTTCGAGTATGCGGGGACAATAACTGCCATCGTCGGTCCGAATGGCTCGGGAAAATCCAACATCGCCGACAGCATTCGCTGGGTATTGGGCGAGCAATCCTACAGCATCCTGCGGGGCAAGAAGACCGAGGACATGATCTTCTCCGGTTCGGAGCAACGTCCACGGGCGGGGATGGCCTCTGCCACGATGGTCTTCGACAACAGCGACGGCTGGTTACCCATTGATTTCAGCGAAGTGGCTGTCACCCGCCGTGCCTACCGTGACGGGCAGAACGAGTACTTGATCAATGGCTCGCGGGTGCGCCTTAAGGATGTGTCGGAGCTGCTCGCCCAATCCGGCCTGGCAGAGCGCACCTATACCGTCATCGGGCAGGGTTTGGTCGACGCTGCCCTGGCGTTGAAAGCCGAGGAGCGGCGCAGACTCTTCGAGGAAGCAGCGGGCATTGGGCTTTACCGCTCCCGCCGCGAAGAAGCCCTACGCCGCCTGGATTCGACCCGCCGCAATCTGGAACGCGCTCAGGATATTCTAGCCGAGCTGACCCCTCGCTTGAAGAGCCTGGAGCGGCAGGCGCGCCGCGCCGAGGAGTATGAGCAGATGCGCAGCGACCTGCGCGTCTTGATGCGCGAGTGGTACGGCTTTCACTGGCACCGCGCCCAGGTAGAGCTGGCAGAGTCCAGGAAGCTCACCCAGGCGCGCCTGGAAGTGCTCGACCGGGAGCGCGAAGCCCAGGCGCGCATCGACGAGCAGTTGAGCAGCCTGCGGGCGCGCATCCAAACCCTGCGCAGCGAGCTGAATAGCCGGCACCACCAGCTCGCCCAATTGCACGCCCGCCGTGAAGAGGTGAGCCGTGAGCGCGCGGCGGTCGACGAAAGAGCCAGGTGGCAGAAACAGCAAGAGCAATCCAGCCGCGAGGAAATCGCCCGGCTGGGAGAAGAGCTCGAATTACAGCGTGAGATGGCCGACCTGGCGAACGGTGAGGTCACGAAGCTCGAAGACGAGATGCGCAGCGCGCAAAGCGAATACCAGCTCGCCCAGGCAGCCCTGGAAACCCGCCTGGCGGAGCGCAAACGCATCGAAGCCGAGTTGAAGATTGCCCAGTCCCGGCTACAGCAGGTCGGCGATCGCAAGGCGGAATTATCCGCCATTCAGGTTCAAAGCCAGGCGCAAATCGAACGCCTGCAAGCGAACCTGGCTTCCCTGGCAGGCGGGCTTGCCTCCCTGGATGGCGAGATAGCCCAGGCTCAGGAAGCTGTGGAAGGCGCCTCCCGCCAGGTGGGCGAGGCCGAATCCGCCCAGAAGGCGCTGGAAGCCAGGCTTGCCACCCAACGACAGCGCATACAAAGGTTGGAAGCCAACCGCCAGGAGGTGGAAAAGAAGCGGGCGGAAATTCTTGCTGAAATCTCTCGCCTGGCGACTTCGA
>JAQUAE010000371.1 GCA_028687395.1 Anaerolineales bacterium
TGAGCAGGGCGTCGATGGGGATGGGGGAAGCCACCTTCGAGAGCTCTCCCAGGTTGCGGATTTGGATGATGGCTTCAGGGATGGCGGGCTGGGTGTTCTCCGCTGGTGGAGGGTTGGTGGGTAGGGCGCTGGCGACCGCCGTCGGCGTGGTGGTGGGCGCGGCGCTCGCTTGTGGGGTGGGTGAGGCTTGCGCCGTTTGGGCGGCTGTGGGAGGGAGAACCTCCGGTTGCGTGGCGCTCACAGATTGGGACGGGTTGGCGGCTTGCAGCGTCTGGGCAATGGCGGTGGGCAGGTATTGGGTGGGAATCAGGGTTGGGATCGGGGCTGTGGGGAGGCCGGCGCAGGCGCCCAGCACAAATGAACAGCACAAGCACAGCGCAAGGATGAGGGTCGACCTTGTGTTGGTGCGAGACATGCTCTCACCGAGTGGTGTATTCCTGGATGATGTCCATCAGGGTTTGCAGGCGGATCGGTTTGTTGAGATAGGTGGCTGCGCCGGCGGCTTTAGCCAGATCCACCGCGTCCAGCACCGGGCTGGCCGAGAGGATGAATACCGGAATCGCCGCTGTGGCCTGGTTGCTCTTCAGCGCCGCCACCAACGCCAGCCCGTCCATATCCTGCAGACTCATGTCGGTGAAAATCAGGTCTGGTGATTGCTCACCAGCGATCGCCAGACCTTCTTTTCCGGTCGTCGCCAGGAAAGCCTGGTGACCAAACACCTCTACGGCTTTGGTCAGGGTTTCCAGGGTGAGCGGGTCGTCGTCGACGAACAGGATACGGGCCATAGTCGCCGCGGATTGTACCATACCGGCGCAGCCGGTCTAGAAGCCGTAGATTCCCCGGTATTTTTGAGTCAGGTAGCGCAGGTACGGCGCAGGGTCGATCTTGGAACCGGTGACGCGCTGCACCAGCTCCTGCGCATCGAACTTGGCGCCATGCCGGTGGATTTTCTCGCGCAACCAACCCAGCAGGGCGGAGAATTCGCCGCGGCGAATCTGCTCGTCCAGGTCAGGCAGGTCGGTGCGCAGGCGCTCCCAGAGCTGGCCGGCCACCAGGTTGCCCAGCGCGTAGGTGGAGAAGTAACCGATGTTGCCGTGCGACCAGTGCACGTCTTGCAAGACCCCCAGAGCGTCGTTCGGGGGGATGACGCCCAGGTATTCCTGCATGCGCGTGTTCCAGGCTTCAGGCAGGTCCTTCACTGCCAGGTTGCCTTCCATCAGGGCGATCTCGAGCTCCAGGCGCAGCATGATGTGCAGGTTGTAGGTGGCCTCGTCCGATTCGGTGCGGATCAATGACGGTTCCACCTTGTTGATCGCCCGGTAGAAGGTCTCCAGGTCGGCCCCACCCAGTTGGCCCGGGAAGGTGGCCTGCAGTTGGGGGTAGAAGTGTTGCCAAAAGGGGCGCGAGCGGCCCACCAGGTTCTCCCACAGGCGCGATTGGGATTCGTGCAGGGTCAGCGACTTGGTTTCTCCCAGCGTGGTGCGCGCCATGGCGGGGTCGATGCCCTGCTCGTACATGGCGTGCCCGGATTCGTGCATGGTGGAAAACAGCGCCGAAGCCAGGTAGTTGGGCATGATGCGGGTGGTGATACGCACGTCGCCCAACCCATAACTGGAGGTGAAGGGATGGGGGGCCTTATCCTGGCGGCCGCGGCGCATGTCGTAACCGAATTTCTGCACCACCCGCAGGCCGAAATCCCACTGCTTCTGCTCTTCGTAAGGCTGGTGCAGGACGGAGTCGTCCACCTGGGGGCGGGACATGATGGCCTGGATGAGCTCCACCTGTTTGGGGCGCAAGGCGGTGAAGATTTGCTTGACGTCAGCGGTCTTCATTCCCGGCTCATACTCGAAGAGCAGCGGGTCGTAGACGTGATCGTAAGGCGCAAAGTACTCAGCATAACGGCGGCGCTGGTCGACGATCTTCTCCAGGAGTGGCCGGAACTTGGGGAAGTTGTCCTCGGCGCGGGCTTCTGTCCAGGCCCGGTGGCCGAGCGCCTGAAGCTGAGCCAGCTCGGCGACCATCTCGGGCGGGACGCGGGTGCGCTTGGTGTATTCGCGCTCGGTCACTCGAATCAGGCGCGCCTCATTCGAATCCGGGTCGAGCTGCGCCGCATATGGCTTCAGCTCCTCCACCAGCCGGCCGAGCCCGTCCGAGCTCAGCCTCTCATGAGCCAGGCGCTTCACCGTGCCGATGTGGTAACCGCGATCTTCTGCGCCCCCCACGGGCATGTAGGTCTGTTGATCCCATTCGAGCAATTCAGCGACGTGCAGCAGGTCGTGCGCTTCCGCCAGGATCGTTTTTAAACGAGCCAGTTTTTCTTCCATAAATCATCCTTTGCGTCGATGTTGAATTTCCGTTCCCGGGTCAAGGAGGCGGTATGGGCTTTGTGATCGCCTACCCTTGACCAAATGGAATAAGTATAACTGCGTTGGCGATTGAGTCTTCAAACGATTCGCCAGCGCAGAGGTTCGTCCCTCAAGGCAGCCAGCACCTCCCTGGCGATGTCCACCGCGGCGCGCGCCTGCGCTTCCGCTGTCTGGGCACCGATGTGGGGCGTGGCGATCACGTTCGGGTGGTTGACCAGTGCGTTCAACCCCGGCGGTTCCTGGGCAAAGACGTCCAGGGCTACCCCAGCGACCTGCCCCGTTTCCAGGGCGCCGAGCAGGGCGGTCTCGTCGATCAGGCCGCCGCGGGCGGTGCAAATCAGGCGCACGCCGCGCTTCATAT
>JAQUAE010000372.1 GCA_028687395.1 Anaerolineales bacterium
AGGCGAACGCTTTTCTGCTCTACGATTTCTTCACGCCGGACGGCGCGGTCAACGAGGACGTGTACGCCTACAGCAACCGCGCCGGGGAGGAGCGAGGGTTGGTGGTGTACCACAACCGCTTCGCCTCTGCGCGCGGCTGGATTCGCCAGTCGGCAGCTTATTCATCTCGCGACGACGGCGGCGACGGTCGCCGCCTGCTGCGCAAGAACCTGGCTGAAGGCCTGGGGCTGCGGGACGACCCCAATTGCTTCACCACCTTCCGCGACGCCCTCTCCGGGCTGGAATACATCCGCAACAATCGCACCCTGCACGAACAAGGCCTGTACGTCGAACTGGATGCCTATCGCTGCCACGTCTTCCTGGACTTCCGCCAGGTCGAGGATAACGAGTGGCGCCACCTGAGCCAGTTGGCTGCCCGGCTGAAAGGACGTGGGGTGACCAGCCTCGACCAGGCGCTGAGGGAAATGCTATTGCAGCCCCTCCACCACGCCTACCGGGAGCTGGTCAACGCCGGCCAGTTGCGCTACCTGATCGACAACCGCCAGGCGCGCCGCGACGCGGGGGGCGAACCCGAGGTGGAGGATGGCGCCCGCCGGGTAGCAGCGCTGGACGAGGTGGAGGCGAAAGCCACCTCCCTGTTAGAGGAGATCAAAGCCTTCACCGGGCAGGAAGGCGATTCAGCCAGCCTGGCAGCCGAAATCCGAGAGGATGTCCGGTCTATTCTGGACCTCGAGGCGCCGGCGCAACCCGCAACCTCAACCTGGAGCGATTATCTCCGCCTGGGCGAATGGGCGGAGGCGGGTGAGGCGGTCATTTGGGGACCTGCGTTGATTTGGG
Organism: Anaerolineales bacterium; assembly: GCA_028687395.1. GTDB lineage: Bacteria > Chloroflexota > Anaerolineae > Anaerolineales > UBA4823 > JAQUAE01. Next base: position 838 of record JAQUAE010000372.1, read on the forward strand.
GGGTGACGCGCAAGCTTGGCAAGCTGTGCGCCCCGACCGGCGCTTCCCCCACCCTCTGGGCGCAGGCCAGTGCGGCCTGCTACCAGGATTACCTGCTGGCCGGGGTGGTTGCCGAGGCGCTGCGCAACCTGGGAATGGAGGCGAGCACCGCCTCCCGCCACGCCGATTTGATGCCCCTCCTGTTCCGCTACCAGGGGTGGAGCGACGGGCTGGCTGGGGAGCACCCAGATGCGCCCGACCGCGAGCACGCCCGCCAGTTCCTGGCCGGCTGGTTGGAGAATGGCGACGTCCACTGCTACCTGGGGGTCAATCGCCACCAGGAGGCAACCTGGTTCAACAAAGAGACTTTCGAGGAATTACTGTGGTGGTTAGCCCTGATCGAGAGCCTGCAGGCGCCTGATAGAGCGGAAGCTATAACCGTGCTCATCCAGGCCATGCTTGAGGCGGAAGCCCAATCGGGCTACCAGGTCGAGAAATTGCTTGCCGCTCTTGAATAAGGCGCCGCGCCGGGAGTCATTCCTGGCGAGAGGTCGAGGCTCAGGGATTGGGATGGGTCATGTGGATTGGGGCAGGGTGTTGCCCAGCTCGGCGGCAAGGGCCATCTGCTGGACGAACACCGTATCGCCGCGCAGCCCGCTGCTCGGGCTGGTCACCTGCTGCAGCCAGGCGCGGGCATCGGCGGAGAGGTCAACGCCGGTCGCCAGGTGGGCCAACCGGACCGCCTGGGCGGCGTAGGCAACGTTATTCTTGGGCTCGATGCGGTCGAAATCCTCGAAGTAGAAACCGCAGGAGGTGAACATGCGCTGGCGCTCGCGCTGCGCCTCGAGTAGCAGGTGAATCGACGCCAGGTCTTCAGGAGAGGGGCGGCGATCGGCCAGCTCCCACACCAGGTCCTCCAGCGAGCGCAAACCGAGCACGACGTAAATGTACTCGTGGCGCAGCGCCCAGGGATCGGGGACGTGTGGGCTGAGTGCGTTGTAGTACACCGCGTCCAGCGCGGCGCCCAGGCGGTCGAAGGCGGAGCGCAGGGCGGCCTTCCAACGCCCGTCGCCGGGGATACAAGCGCAGGGGCCACGCCAGCGTTCCACCCCATGGTGGCAACTCCAGGAAGTCTTCTCGCGGATGGTTACCGGGCGCCGCGCCGGGTGGGATTTCAACCACAGAGCAGGGAAAGTGGAGGCAATGTCCTGGCGCTCGCTGGCGTGGTTGAGCAGGTAGGCCAGGAAGTGCTGGCGCAAGGGCATGTGGTGGCCGTACAGCTCGCCATCCGAGGCGATCAGCAACAACTGCGCCTCGCCGCGCTGCGCCTTGCCTGGGTGGTAGCGCGGCGAGAGCTCGCTCTCGACGAAGCGGTCGGCGTTAGCGGTCATCTCAGGGTTGAAGCTCACCCCTCCGCTCAGCTCAGCCTGGTAGAAGAAAACCGTGATGGAGCGCCCGGCGGAGAGATTGACGCGGTACGGCTCGGTGACGTCCAGGTACTCACGCTCTGCCTGCCAGGGCGCCAGGAGGGTAAACTGGATGCCGGCCTGCTCCAGGACGCTGAGCGATTCCAGGTCCACCGCCGTCTCGGGCAACCACATCCCAGCCGGCTTACGACCGAAACGGTGTTCGAAATCGGCTATCCCCCAGACCACCTGGGTGACCTTATCCCGGTAGGAAGCCAAAGGCAGGATGGTGTGGTTGAAGGGCTGAGCGATGGCGTTGCCCACGCCGAAGCGCTTGAGATTCTCTCGATCTTGAGCCAGGATGCGCTTGAGCGCGGCGGGGTGGGCGCCCTCCAACCAGGCGCACAGCGTCGGCCCAATGTTGAAGCTCAGGCGAGCGAAATTGCCCAGCTCGACGTTGGGCAGGTAGCACTCCGCGTAGATGCGTTCGTTCCAGTTGGGG
>JAQUAE010000373.1 GCA_028687395.1 Anaerolineales bacterium
AGCGATCTCGATCAATTGCCCAGCTTCTCCGGTGCCGAGGATTTCCATCATTTCCGCCCAGCTTGCCAGCCGGGCGTAATCCTTGAGGAAGTCGCTCTGTTGCGGGCTGCCCCGCCAGCTTACCGTGTTGATGAAATCCAGGCACAGGGAATCCCCGTCCGGGTTGTATTCGTCGATGACCTCAGCAGGTATGCGCATGCGTCACTTGCCTCTACAAGCAATTATAACCGGTGAAATCCTCTTGACAGGTTATGTGATTCTGCCTATAATATAACTACCATAAACATGATAGCAGGTTAGACTTGGGTTGTCAATGGGAGTTGCTCCCCACAAGCGGAGTTGGAGCGCTGGCGCACTGCGTTCCAGAACGCGTTTACCAGGTGGGGTAAGCCTGCTGGAAAGGCGCTAATGTCCGGGGAGATGAGTGAGAGCTCATTGCGGCGAGTGTTGCTTTCCTGGGCAAACACCTTCAGGACGCCGGAAGCGGGGTGGCGGGACAGAATCATGGAGGCAGCCGTGTCGAACGTTGAACGGGAGCGGAAGCATATGGCTGGTCAAATCGATTGGGCTTACACCCTGGTGAAACTTGCGCACGAAGAAGCGTTGACTGCAGCGCAGAGGGAACGGCTGGCGCGCCTGGCAACTGCTGGGGCAGGCCGGCACCGGTGCTTGCTGGCGCGGCGCATCCTGTATTGGTTGGGCAACCGCCTGGTCGCCTGGGGGGAAAGCTTGCGCGCCCAGGCAAGCCAGCCGTGCTGCCAGGCGCCGCTGCAAGCCATCGACCAATGTCCGTGAGTGCCGTCTCCCCGGGTGCTGCGGGGGCGACGATCAATCCAATGAGAGGAAGAATCCAGTATGCAACCAAGCGAAGATTACCAAGAGCTTTACGAGGCCCTGGAGGGGGCGGGACGCAAGGGGCGCATCGTGTCTATTGGGCGCCTGCGCGACCTGAAGCGTGATATTCAGGGCGCGCATAAGAGGAATCTGTTCGACCCGGATTTCTACCGGGAGTGGCTGACCGATTTCGACTTTCAGCCCCCAAGGGGGGATTTCACCGCCCGCTCCATCCTCATCGTTGCTACCCCGGCGCCGCAGTACCGGGTGACCTTCCAGTGGGGTGGGCAGGACCTGCCCCTGATCGTCCCGCCCACCTATCTGTTTGGGAAGGAGGTGGATGCGCGGACCGCAGCTATCCTCGAGGGCTATCTCGCCCCGCGCGGCTATAGCCAGCGACCAGCGAAACTGCCTAAGAAGCTGACCGCCGTGCGCAGCGGGCTGGCCAGGTATGGCAGAAACAACATCAGCTACGTGGAAGGGATGGGCAGCTTCCATCGCCTGGCGGTTTTCTTCTCCGACCTGCCATGCAAGCAAGATGCCTGGCAGGAGCCGGCCTTGATGGCGGAATGTGAGAAATGTACCGCTTGCAGGAAACGTTGCCCCACAGGCGCCATCGGCGCTGATCGCTTCCTGCTGCACGCTGAACGCTGCATCACGTACTATAATGAAAAGGATGGTTCGGTGGCTTTCCCTGCTGACCTGGTGCCAACCTGGCACAACTGCCTGGTGGGTTGCATGCTTTGCCAGCGCGCCTGTCCCCAGGACGCGCCCTATTGGGAGTGGGTGGAGGAGGGGCCACACTTCGACTCCCACGAAACTCGCCTGTTCTGCCAGGGTGTGGAGCTGGCTCAATTGCCCAAGGTGAGCCAGGAGAAGCTGGCCGCCTTCGACCTGGAGGGCATGCTGAGCACCTGGCCGCGCAACCTGGGTGTTTTCATGGGCTTGCCGGCATAGGAGGTAAGATGAGCGACCAGTACGCCTCTCAATTTGCTGTTCTTTCCACTCCGCTGTTGGCTGACGCCTGTGTCAAGCTGAGTCTCCCCCTGCGCGTCACCCCGGCGGGCATCCGCCCGATCCTTGCGGGTTCACGCCTGGCGGGCATCGTGCGTCCCGTGCGCCATTACGGCAGCGTGGACGTCTTCCTTGAAGCGATCAACCTGGCGTCTCCCGGCGAGGTGCTGGTCGTCGATAATGGCGGCCGCACCGACCAGGCTGCGATCGGCGATCTGACCGCCCTGGAAGCCCAATCCGCGGGGATGGCGGGCATCGTCGTCTGGGGGCTACACCGTGATACGCAGGAGTTACAGGGTATCGGCTTACCTGTGTTCAGTTACGGGGTGTATCCTGCGGGTCCGCTCAGCCTGGAGGCGCGTGAGGCGCAGGCGCTGGACTCGGCGCGCTGCGGCGATTTCACGGTCAGCCACGAAGACGTCGTCTTCGCTGATGAGGACGGCGTCCTGTTTATCAGCGCGGCCGGCGCGCCGGCCGCGCTCCAGGCTGCCCGGGAGATCTGGGAGCGCGAGCGCTGGCAAGCCGATCAGATACGCGGCGGGCACAGCCTGCGCGAGCTGCTGCGCTTCGGCGAGTATCTGCAGCGGCGCCAGGAGGATGCCGGGTACACCTTTCGACAGCACCTGCGCGCCGTTGGCGGGGCGATCGAGGAATGAGCCAGGTAGTTGTGAGGTTATAGGTCCCCGCCGAGGACCTTCTCGCCGGTCGGACCGGGGCTGCCCCCGCTCGGCTCGATGGTCACGCCGAAAGCCGAGTACTGGCTGAGCGGCGCTGGGGAGGAAATCCATAGGGCGCCGTAGCCGCTGTCGTCCACGTTGAACAATCCCCCGCTGGCGCGCTGGCCGTCCTGGATCAGCCAGAGCTGGTACTGGTGG